>NZ_JBFBDP010000012.1:0-245413 GCF_040701585.1 Streptomyces sp. NPDC093801
CCCGCCGTCGACTACTTCGAGAACAGCGGCCTCCCCTTCGTCATCGCCCTCAACGGCTTCGACGGACACCAGCCCTACACCCCCGAAGAAGTCCGCGAGGCCCTCCAGATCGGCCCCGACGCCCCCATCATCACCACCGACGCCCGCCACCGCGGCGACGCCAAGAGCGCACTCATCACGCTCGTCGAACACGCCCTCATGGCACGGCTTCGGTAACCGGAGCGGATACCGCGGAAGGCCCCCGTGCCCTGGCACGGGGGCCTTCGCCGTACCCGGACGCCGCGCACGGCCGCGGGGCGGACACGGCGCGGACACGCCGAAAGGCCCCGCACCGTGGACGGTGCGGGGCCTTTCGGACGTGCGCTGCTGCTCAGCCCTGCCAGCTGTGCGGGGCCTGGAAGCCCCGGCTGCGCTCCAGCCGGCGCCATCCGGCGCTGGAGGGGCGGGTGGTGGCGGCCTCTTCGGGGGTGGCGGCGGCGCGGGCGAGCAGGATCGCGGTGATCGCGGCCAGCTCCTCGGGCGCGGCGTTGCCCTTCTCGACCTTCAGCAGGGTGTCGGTGGCGGTGCTCATCGTCGGCAGGTCTCCTCAGCTCGTTTACTGCGGCGGGTTGCCGTGCTTGCGAGACGGCAGATCGGCGTGCTTGGTGCGGAGCATCGCGAGGGCGCTGACGAGCACCCCGCGGGTCTCTGCGGGGTCGATGACGTCGTCCACGAGGCCGCGCTCGGCCGCGTAGTACGGGTGCATCAGCTCGGCCTTGTACTCCTTGACCATCCGGGCGCGCATGGCCTCGGGGTCCTCGGCGTCCGCGATCTGCTTGCGGAAGATCACGTTGGCCGCGCCCTCCGCGCCCATGACGGCGATCTCGTTGGTGGGCCAGGCGTAGGTCAGGTCGGCGCCGATGGACTGGGAGTCCATGACGATGTACGCGCCGCCGTAGGCCTTGCGCAGGATCAGCGAGATCCGCGGGACCGTGGCGTTGCAGTACGCGTAGAGCAGCTTGGCGCCGTGGCGGATGATGCCGCCGTGCTCCTGGTCGACGCCCGGCAGGAAGCCGGGGACGTCCAGCAGGGTGACGATCGGGATGTTGAAGGCGTCGCACATCTGGACGAAGCGCGCGGCCTTCTCGGAGGCGTGGATGTCCAGGACGCCGGCGAGGTGGCCGGGCTGGTTGGCGATGATGCCGACGACCTGGCCGTCCAGGCGGGCCAGGGCGCAGATGATGTTGCGCGCCCAGCGCTCGTGGACCTCCAGGACGTCGCCGTCGTCGACGAGCTCCTCGATGACCTTGAGCATGTCGTACGGGCGGTTGCCGTCGGCGGGGACCAGGTCCAGGAGGACGTCCGAGCGCCGGTCGACCGGGTCGGTGTTCTCGTGGACCGGCGGGTTCTCGCGGTTGTTCGAGGGGAGCATCGTGATGAGGTAGCGGACCTCGGCGATGCAGGTCTCCTCGTCGTCGTACGCGAAGTGCGCGACGCCCGAGGTCTCGGCGTGCACGTCGGCGCCGCCGAGGCCGTTCTGGGTGATCTCCTCACCGGTGACGGCGCGGACGACGTCGGGGCCGGTGATGAACATCTGCGAGGTGTCGCGGACCATGAAGACGAAGTCCGTGAGCGCCGGGGAGTACGCGGCGCCGCCAGCGCAGGGGCCCAGCATGACCGAGATCTGCGGGATGACGCCCGAGGCCTTGGTGTTGCGCTGGAAGATGCCGCCGTAGCCGGCGAGGGCGGAGACGCCCTCCTGGATGCGGGCGCCCGCGCCGTCGTTGAGGGAGACCAGCGGGGCACCGGCCGCGATGGCCATGTCCATGATCTTGTGGATCTTGGTGGCGTGGGCCTCGCCCAGCGCGCCGCCGAAGATGCGGAAGTCGTGCGCGTAGACGAAGACCGTGCGGCCCTCGACCGTGCCCCAGCCGGTGATGACACCGTCGGTGTACGGCTTCTTGGCCTCCAGGCCGAAGCCGGTCGCCCGGTGCCGGCGGAGCTGCTCGACCTCCCGGAAGGAACCCTCGTCGAGCAGGAGCGCGATGCGCTCGCGGGCGGTCAGCTTGCCCTTGGCGTGCTGCGCCTCGGTCGCGCGGTCGCTGGGGCCGCGCCGGGCCTCCTCGCGGAGGGAGTGCAGCTCGGCCACGCGCCCGCGGGCGTCCGTCGGCTCGCTCGGAGTCTGGTCCACAACGGTCATGTACCGACCTTACGAAGCCGGGCCGTCAAAACCCTCCGTTGGTTCCGCACAGTCTCGGACCCCTCCTGCTGTGCGGGCCGGACAGAACCGCCGGAGTATGCAGGGACTCCCCCAGCGGGGACCTTCGGCCTTTGTGGGGTTCCCATAAATCCACCCCTGAACGGGTGATGTAGTTGAAATTTGAACGGGATGGCTCTAGCGTTTCTCTTGTTGAACGTTGAACAAAACCGCAGGACTCCCAGGAGGACGTCATGGCTCTCTTCTCCCGCCGCAACCGCACCGCCGCCCCCGCCGCCCCCGCCGCCCGGCAGGGTGCGGTGGCCACGCTCGACGCCGACCCGGCGCTCGCCGCGCTCACCGGTGACTACGTCATCGACGCCGCCCACAGCAGCATCGGCTTCACGGTGCGCCACGCGATGGTGACCAACGTCCGCGGCGGCTTCGCGCAGCACGAGGGCGCGCTGCACCTGGACGGCGCCGACCCGTCGCGCTCCACCGCCTCCATCGACGTCACCATCTCCTCGGTGAGCACCGGTATCGCCGACCGCGACGCCCACCTGCTGAGCGGCGACTTCTTCGACGCCGGGACCTTCCCGCTGATGACCTTCCGCTCCACCTCGGCGGCGCGCGTCGGCGGTGACACCTACCGCATCAGCGGCGACCTGACCATCAAGGACGTCACCCGGCCGCTCTCCATCGACCTGGAGTTCACCGGCTCCGCCACCGACGTGTACGGCAACGAGCGCGTCGGCTTCGAGGGCTCCGCGGAGATCCTGCGCTCCGACTGGGGTCTGACCTGGAACGCCGCACTGGAGGCCGGCGGCGTGATGGTCAGCGACAAGGTGAGGCTGACCTTCGACATCTCGGCGATCAAGCAGGCCTGACCGGCGCCCCCCGGGGGCGGCTACCAGCCGCCCCCGCCGTCGAAGCCCCCGCCCCCGTCGAAGCCGCCCCCGCCGCCGAAGTCCCCGCCGCCGAAGTCGGACGGGTTGAAGTCGGCCCCGGAGACGTCCCCTCCCTCGAACCCTCCCCCGCCCGTCCCGCCCCCGAAGTCGGAGGCGTAGGCCGGGCCGGACATCATCGACCCGAGCATCGTGCCCACCAGCAGGCCGGGGAGCATGCCGCCGCCGAAGTACCCGCCCGCCCAGGGTCCGTAGGCCGGGCCGGCGTCGTAGTAGGGGCGCGGCCCGTACTCGGTGTCCACGGTGCGCACCGCCGGGTCCAGGCCGTCCCGCAGCCGGACCGCGTCCGCCGTGCACACCGGCACCGTCCGCGCCGCCCCGCCGGGCGGGGCCCACTGCGCGTCCTCGGCGCTGGGCCCGTGCCGCGGGTCGAAGAAGCAGGGCGCCCGCCGCTCGGGCAGGGGCTCGCCCCGGCGCCGCGCGTCCAGGCGGGCCAGCGCGAACCGCCCGTCCTCCAGCGTCCGGGTCACCCCCTGGACCTCCTCCGGCCGCCGCACCGAGGCCATGATCTGCTTGGCCCGCTCGTAGGAGTCGAGGCCCTGCTCGTAGTCCTTGCGCATGGCGTCGTCGGCGCCGGGTTCGCCGGGGTGGAAGTCGAGCCGGTCGAGCTCCTCGCCGAAGGCGGTGATGTCCTCGTCGACGACCACGCTCAGCCGCGCGAGCGCCTCCCGCCGGGCCTCTTCCTTCCTCTTGCGGTTGCGCTTGACCAGCAGGTACCCGCCTCCGCCGCCGACCACGGCCACCGCCCCGAGGGCGATCAGGGCCCCGGCCGAGGACCCGCCGCCGGTCGTCGCGCCGCCCCAGGAGGCCGGGGCGTGGCCCTTCATCTGCGGCAGGGCCTGGTCGGCGAAGGCGTTCAGCTGCGTCGCGGCGTCCACCGGCCCGCCCGCCTTCACCGCGTCCGTGAGGTTGCGGACGGCGTTGCGCGGCATGACGCTCCGGTCGGCCCCGGCGTCGAAGCCGGCGCCGAGCCGGATGGCGTAGAGACCGGTGACGCCCGTCTCGGTGCGCACCGTGCGCAGCACGCTGTCGGCGGGGAAGGCGGGGGTGGCCGGCAGCACGGCGACGAACAGCGGCTTGCCGGCGGCCTTGATCTTCGCGGCCAGGGCGTCGGCCTGGGCCGGCGACAGCTGCGCGGCCGCCCCGGGGTCGACGTAGACCGGTCCCTTCTTGAGCGCCTCCGCCACCGCGGCGGGACCGCCCTCGGCCGCGGCCGAGGGCGGGGCGCCGCCGAGCGCGCCCACGGACAGGGCCAGCAGCAGACCGGACAGCAGCGATCCGAGACGTACGCACATCAGCCTGGTCCTCATGCTGACGACGCTACCCGAACCGGTACTTTCCTGTGTGAGCCGGACATAAGCGCCCGGCCCGCAGGGTCTACTCCGCCGGTTCCACGCCCGCGTGCAGGAGGCCGTAGGTGTAGGCGTCCTCCAGGGCCTGCCAGGAGGCCGCGATGACGTTCGGGGCGACGCCGACCGTGTTCCACTCGCGGGTGCCGTCCGTGGTGGAGATCAGGACGCGGGTCGTGGACTCCGTGCCGTGCTTGCCCTCCAGGATGCGGACCTTGTAGTCGATCAGCTCGAACTTGGCCAGCTGGGGGTAGAAGCGCTCCAGGGCCACCCGCAGCGCGCGGTCCAGGGCGTTGACCGGGCCGTTGCCCTCGGCCGTGGCGACGATGCGCTCGCCCTTGGCCCACAGCTTGACGGTGGCCTCGTTCGCGTGGGTGCCGTCCGGGCGGTCCTCGACGATCGCGCGCCAGGACTCCGTACGGAAGTACCGGCGGGCCCGGCCCTCGGCCTCGG
This sequence comes from Streptomyces sp. NPDC093801, assembly GCF_040701585.1. NCBI lineage: Bacteria > Bacillati > Actinomycetota > Actinomycetes > Kitasatosporales > Streptomycetaceae > Streptomyces > Streptomyces sp. NPDC093801. Next base: position 4,944 of record NZ_JBFBDP010000012.1, read on the forward strand.
CGCGCAGCAGCAGCTCGAAGGAGGCGTCGGCGGCCTCGTACGTGTAGCCCGCCAGCTCCCGCTCCTTGACCCGCTCGACCACGCGGGCGATCAGCGCCCGGTCCCCGCCGAGGTCGACGCCGAGTTCCCGGCCCTTGAGCTCGATGGAGGCGCGGCCGGCCATGTCGGAGACCAGCATGCGCATGGTGTTGCCGACCCGCTCGGGGTCGATGTGCTGGTACAGGTCCGGGTCGACCTTGATCGCCGAGGCGTGCAGGCCCGCCTTGTGCGCGAAGGCGGAGACGCCGACGTACGGCTGGTGGGTGGAGGGGGTGAGGTTGACGACCTCGGCGATGGCGTGCGAGATGCGCGTCATCTCGGCGAGGGCGCCCTCGGGGAGGACCGTGCGGCCGTACTTGATCTCCAGCGCGGCCACGACGGGGAAGAGGTTGGCGTTGCCGACGCGCTCGCCGTAGCCGTTCGCGGTGCACTGGACGTGCGTGGCGCCCGCGTCGACGGCGGCGAGGGTGTTCGCGACGGCGCAGCCGGTGTCGTCCTGGGCGTGGATGCCCAGGCGGGCGCCGGTGTCGGCGAGGACCGTGGAGACCACCGCGGTGATCTGCGCGGGCAGCATGCCGCCGTTGGTGTCGCAGAGGACGACCACGTCGGCGCCGGCCTCGTGGGCGGTGCGCACCACGGACTTGGCGTACTCGGGGTTGGCGCGGTAGCCGTCGAAGAAGTGCTCGCAGTCGACGAAGACGCGGCGGCCCTGGGCGACCAGGTGGGCGACGGTGTCGCGGACCATCTCCAGGTTCTCGTCCAGGGTGGTGCGCAGGGCGAGTTCGACGTGCCGGTCGTGGGACTTGGCGACGAGGGTGATCACCGGTGCGCCGGACTCCAGGAGGGCGCGGACCTGCGGGTCCTGGGCGGCGGAGCCGCCGGCCCGGCGGGTGGCGCCGAAGGCGACCAGCCGGGCGTTCTTGAAGTCGATCTCGGCCCGGGCGCGGGCGAAGAACTCGGTGTCGCGGGGATTGGCGCCCGGCCAGCCGCCCTCGATGAAGCCGACCCCGAAGTCGTCCAGGTGCCGCGCGATGGTCAGCTTGTCCGCGACCGTGAGGTTGATGCCCTCACGCTGGGCACCGTCGCGCAGGGTGGTGTCGAAGACGTGGAAGCCGTCGTCGAGCGCCCCTGCCGGCGCAGTCGCCTCTGTCGTCGTCATGCTGATCTGACTCCTGTCGGATGAGTGGTTCCGGAGACCGGGGATCCACTGCCCCCATCATCGCGCGCTGCCCGTTTCCGGCATGATTTGGGCCGTTAAACGAAAAGACCCCTCGCGGGTGCGAGAGGTCTGCGCGCGGGTCTGGGGCACGGTGGCCGCAGCCGCGAAGGTCTTCCACGGTTCAGCGGTCACAGAGGACCGGCGCGCTGCTGTCCATAATCATGAGCCGAGCAGACACGCTCGCAGTGTGTCACACGCTCCGGCGTTCCTGGACGCCGGTCTCAGCATGCGGGCAGTCACCGTCCGGCAGGCGGCCCGCATGTTCGGGACCGCTAGGCGGAGAGGGCGTCGGCGAGGAACTCCCGTACGTGCTCCAGGATGTCCTCGCGCCCTATTCCGGGCAGGCCGACGGCCACCTGGATGCTGAACCCGTCGAGCAGGGCCCGCAGCCGGGCGGCGAAGCGGTCGGGGTCGACCGCGCGGAACTCCCCGCGCGAGATGCCCTCGGCGAGCAGGGCGACCAGGTCGCGGTGCCAGGCGCCCTCGATCGCGGCCTGCCGGTCGCGTTCGCCCGGACCCGCGTTCTGGGAGCGGTTCCAGACCTCCAGCCACAGGGTCCAGTGCGGGTCGCGGGCACCGTCGGGGACGTACAGGTCCACGTACGCGCGCAGCCGCTCGCCGGCCGGCTCGCGGCGCGAGAGCAGGGACCGGCGCCGGGCGCCGAGCGCGGCCTCGCTCCACTCCAGGGTCTGCAGCAGGAGCTCGTCCTTGCTGCGGAAGTAGTAGAGGAGGTGGCCGCTGCTCATGCCGACCTGCCGGCCGAGGCCGGCCATGGTCAGCCCGTCGAGCCCGCGCTCGGCGATCGTGGCCATGGCGGCGACGAGTACGTCCTCGCGCGGGGGCGCGTTCTTGCGCGCCGCCCGTACCGGTACTCCGCCCGCCGCCATGGGTCACTCCTTCGTCAGGTCACGAGCGCAGCCTCGGCTTCAGACCTTCGGCTGCTGCTGGGTGATGCAGTGGATACCGCCACCCCCGGCGAAAATCGTACGTGCGTCAACGAGGGTCACGGTCCGCCCGGGGAACAGTCCGCGGAAGATCTCCGCGGCCTCCTCGTCGCGCGGGTCGTCGAAGGCGCACAGGACCACGCCGCCGTTGCAGAGGTAGTGGTTGATGTACGAGTAGTCCACCCATTCGCCGTCCTCCTCCAGGACGGTCGGCGCCGGGACCTCGACGACCCGGAGCTGCCGGCCCTGCGCGTCGGTGGAGGCGCGCAGGATGGCGGCGATGGTCTTGCAGCGCTCGTGGTCCGGGTGGGCCGGGTCGGGCTGGGTGTGGACCATGACCACGCCGGGGCGGGCGAAGGCGGCGACGATGTCGACGTGGCCCTGGGTGCCGTAGGTGCCGTAGTCGCCGGCCAGGCCGTAGGGCAGCCAGATGGCCTTGGTGGTGCCGAGGTGGGCGTGGACCTCCCGCTCGACCTCCTCGCGGGTCCAGTCGGGGTTGCGGCCCTTGCCCAGCTGCACGGTGTCGGTGAGGAGCACGGTGCCCTCGCCGTCGACGTGGATGGCGCCGCCCTCGTTGACGAGAGGGGTGCTGAAGGTACGGGTGCCGACGAGGTCGGAGACGTGCCGGGCGATCTTGGAGTCGTGGTCCCAGCGGGCCCACTCCTGGGCGCCCCAGCCGTTGAAGGTCCAGTCGACGGCGGCCAGCTCGCCCGCGTCGTTGGTGACGAAGGTCGGGCCGATGTCGCGCATCCAGGCGTCGTCGAGGTCGCGCTCGACCAGGTCGACGTCGTCGCCGACGACGGCGCGGGCGCCGTCGGCGTCGCCCGGGGAGACCACGAGGGTCACCGGCTCGTACGCGCGGACGGCGCGGGCGACGGCGCCCCAGGCCCGGCGGGCCTCGGCGAGCTCCTGCTCGTTGGTGAAGGTCGGGTTGGGGCTGGGCCAGGCCATCCAGGTGCGCTCGTGGGGCGTCCACTCGGCGGGCATCCGGAAACCGTGGTCGGCGGGCTTGGCGGGGTGCGCGGGCTGTGCAGTCATGGTGGGGTCCTAACGGGCTTTACAGGCTGTGCCGTTTACAAGAAGTACAGGCGGTTGAGGGAGACCGATTCGGCCGCTTCGGAGCGCAGCGGTTCCCCGTCGAGGGAGACGAGTCCACTGCGCGCGTCCACGTCGACCGCGCCCACCCGGGAGTTGAGGAGCATGTCCTTGGGGCCGATGCCGCGGGTGCCGCGCACGGCCACCCGGCGCCGGCGGGTGGGCATCCCGTCGGAGCCGAGGGCCGCGGCGGCCGCCGAGACGAAGGCGACGGAGAGGTCGGCGGCCGTGGCCCCGTAGGAGCCGAACTGCGGTCCGAGGACCAGCGGTTCGCAGGTGTCGGTGGCGGCGTTGGGGTCGCCGGTGACGCCGTAGGCCGGGAAGCCCGACTTGAGGACGAGCTGGGGCTTGGCGCCGAAGAACGCGGGGCGCCAGAGCACGATGTCGGCGAGCTTGCCGACCTCGATGGAGCCGATCTCGTGGGCCAGGCCGTGGGCGATGGCCGGGTTGATCGTCAGCTTGGCCATGTAGCGCAGGACACGGGCGTTGTCGTCGCCCTCGCCGTCGCCCTCCAGGGGGCCGAGCTCGCCCTTCATCTTGGCGGCCATGGCGAAGGTGCGGCGGACGGTCTCGCCGGCGCGGCCCATGCCCTGGGCGTCGGAGGAGGTGATGCCGATGGCGCCCAGGTCGTGCAGGACGTCCTCGGCCCCCATCGTCCCGGCGCGGATGCGGTCGCGGGCCATGGCGGCGTCGCCGGGGAGGTCCGGCTTGAGGTCGTGCACGGAGACGATCATGCCGTAGTGCTCGGCGACGGCGTCCCGGCCGAAGGGCAGGGTGGGGTTGGTGGAGGAGCCGATCACGTTCGGCACGCCCGCCATCTTCAGGACGTTGGGGACGTGTCCGCCGCCGCAGCCCTCGATGTGGAAGGCGTGGATCGTGCGGCCCTCCAGGACGCGCAGGGTGTCCTCGACCGACAGGCACTCGTTGAGGCCGTCGCTGTGCAGGGCGACCTGGACGTCGTGCTCCTCGGCCACGCGCAGCGCGGTGTCCAGGGCGCGGGTGTGGGCGCCCATGTCCTCGTGGACCTTGAAGCCGCAGGCGCCGCCCTCGGCCAGGGCCTCGACCAGGGGCGCGGGGTCCGAGGAGGAGCCGCGGGCGAGGAAGCCGATGTTCACCGGCCACGCGTCGAAGGCGTCGAAGGCGTGCCTGAGCGCCCACGGGGAGTTGACGCCGACGCCCCAGACGGGGCCGAACTCCTGGCCGATGACCGTGGTGACGCCCGCGGCGAGCGAGGCCTCCATGATCCGCGGGGAGAGGAGGTGGACGTGGGTGTCCACGGCTCCGGCGGTGGCGATCAGGCCCTCGCCGGAGACGATGCTCGTCCCGGTGCCGACGACGACGTCGACCCCGTCGAGGGTGTCCGGGTTGCCGGCCCGGCCGATGGCGTGGATCCGGCCCTCGCGGATGCCGATGGACACCTTCTTGATCCCGAGGACGGCGTCGATCACCAGCACGTTGCTGATGACCACGTCGCAGGTCTCGCGGACGGCGGCGCCCTTCAGGTGGAGGCCGTCGCGGGCGGTCTTGCCGAAGCCGGCCAGGAACTCGTCGCCGGGCTTCTGGGCGTCGTACTCCACCCGGACGGTCAGCCCCGAGTCGCCGAGCCGGACCCGGTCGCCCGCGCGGGGTCCGAAGACGGAGGCGTACTCGTGGGGGTCGATGTGCCGGCTGCCGGGAGCGCAGTGGGCACTGTGGTCGGTGTGGGGGGTCTGGCGGCTCACGCCCGGTCTCCTTCCGGGGCGCCTGCGGGGGTGGCGCCCGCGCCCAGGTAGCCGCAGGCACCGGCGCGGGCCAGGGCCTGCTCCTTGGCGCCGGGGGCGTCGAGCGGGCCGTCGACCAGGCCCGCGAACCCGATCGCGATCCGCGCACCACCGATCGGGACCAGGCCCACCTCGCCCTCGCCGTGCGGGTCGAAGCGCACCGAGGAGCCGGCCGGGACGCACAGCCGCATGCCGTAGGCCGCCGCGCGGTCGAAGTCGAGGCGGGGGTTCGCCTCGAAGAAGTGGAAGTGGGAGGTCACGCTGACCGGCACGGAGGCGGTGTTGCGCACCCGCAGGTGCACGACCGGCTCCGGCTGGGGGGCACCGGGGCCCGGTACGACCGCGCCCGGGGCGTCCGCGCCGAGCCGGACCGCGCCCCGGATCGGGGAGGAGACCACCGCGAGGCGGGATCCGTCGTCGAAGACGGCCTCCACGTGCACCTCGGTGACCACGTCGGCCACGCCGGGCAGCACATCGCCGGGGCCCAGGACGCTGCGGGCCTCCTCGATGGCCTCCGCCAGGCGCTTGCCGTCGCGTGCGGCCTCGCAGACCGTGTCGGCGATCAGCGCCGTGGCCTCCGGGACGTTGAGCCGCAGGCCCCGGGCCCGACGGGCCCTGGCCAGTTCCGCGGCGCTGCGCAGCAGCAGCCGGTCGCGCTCCGTAGGGGTCAGCCGCACGCCGATCCACCACCTTTTGAGTCGATGGGTTAGAGCATCACTCTAACTCTTCATTTCCTCGCTGGGAATCATTGACCTGGGGGCAGGGGCTGAGTCACATTGAGTGTCGCTCAAACGAATACGCACCCACCCCCGCCGTGCCAAGGGAGTCCCCCCATGCCCATCGAACAGCGCGGAGTCGACACCATCCCGGAGGAGGAGCGGACGAGCGGTCCCCGTGACCTGATGTCGATCCTGCTCGGCTCCAACCTCTGCCTCGGTGTGATCGTCTTCGGCTGGCTCCCCCCGTCCTTCGGACTGGGGCTGGTCCCCTCGGTCACCGCCATCGTGACCGGCACCCTGGCCGGCATCGCCTTCACCGCGCCGCTCGCGCTGGTCTCCCTGCGCACCGCCACCAACCTGTCCACCTCCAGCGGCGCCCAGTTCGGCGTACGCGGGCGGCTGGTGGGCTCGGTGGTGGGCCTGCTGCTCGCGCTCGGCTACACCGCGCTGACCCTGTGGATCGGCGGCGACGTGATGGTGGGCACCCTGGCCCGCCTCACGGGCCTGCCGGACAGCGGCTTCACCCACTCGCTGATGTACGGGGTGCTGGCCGCGTTCACCGTGGTCGGGGCCGTGTTCGGCTACCGGCTGCTGCTGCGCATGAGCAAGGCGCTCTCGATCGTGATGGTGGCCCTGCTGGCGGTCGGCCTGTACGCCTACGCCCCCGGCTTCACCACCGCCGCCCCGCCGGACACCCCGTACCTGCTCGGCTCCTTCTGGCCGACCTGGATCCTCGCCGTCGTCGCCGCCGGCCTGAGCGGCCCCGTCGCCTTCATCACCCTGCTCGGCGACTACACCCGCTACATATCCCCCCGCCGGCACAGCTCCCGCACGGTCTACTGGGCCACCTGCGTCGGCCTGCTGTTCGGCCTGCTCGTCCCGCAGCTCTTCGGCACCTACACCGCGCTGGCCGCCCGCGCCGGGGCCGACTACGCCGGGCCCCTCGTCGCCGCCGCGCCCTTCTGGTACCTCGTGCCGCTGCTCTTCGCCGCCGCGGCCGGCTCGGTGGGCAACGCCGGCCTGATGCTCTACTCCATGGGCCTCGACCTGGACGCCATCGTGCCCAAGGCCACCCGGACCAAGGCCACCGTGATCGCCGCGGCCGTCGCCACCGCCTTCGTCTTCTTCGGCTCCTTCGAGTGGGACGTGCAGTCGGCCATGACCTCGTTCGTGCTGCTGCTGACCGCGATCGGCACCCCCTGGGCCGTGATCACCCTCATCGGCTACGTGCGCTGCCGCGGCGTGTACGACGCCGACGCGCTCCAGGTGTTCAACCGCCGGGCCCGCGGCGGCGTCTACTGGTACCGCGCCGGGTGGAACCTGCGCGCGACGGCGTCCTGGGCGCTGGGCGCGCTGGCGGGCCTGGCCGCCGTCTCGACACCGCTGTACGAGGGCCCGCTGCTGGCCCTGACCGGCGGTGTGGACTGCAGCTTCGTCCTGTCGGGGCTGGTCGGCGGAGTGGTCTACGCGGCGCTGACGTTCCGGACCGCGACCGCGTCCGGGACCGGGCGCACGGCCGCACCCGCGGCCGACAGGGTCACGGTCGCCGCCGACTGACGGCGGCGCACGGGGAAGCGGCCGCGGACCGGCCACCACCCGCCACCCACCACGGACCCCGGGGCACCATGCCCCGGGGTCCGCCGCGTCAGCGGCACTTCAGCGAGTCGGCCGACTGCTGGACCGCCGTGTCGACCGCCTGGATCTGCGGCTGGAGCTGGGTCAGCGCGTCCTTGCCGGTGGTGTCGCCGGGCAGGTTGTCGTAGCTCTTCTTGAGGTTGTCCGTGGCCTCCTGGACGGCCTCGCGCTCGGCCGACTTCATCGTCTGCTTGCTCTCCTTGACGTTCTTCCAGTCGGTCTGGACGGCGTCGACCGCCTTCTGGATCTGGTCCTTGGTGGCCGTCGCCGGGTTCAGCGCCTTGAGCGCGGCGTTGTCCGATTTCAGCTGGACCAGGTTGGTGCACAGCTGGGCGGCGGCCTTCGAGGCCTCCTCCTCCGGAGTCGTGTCGTTGCTCGAGCACGCCGAGGCCCCGAGCACGACGGCCGCGCAGAGCAGGCCGGAGGCAACGAACCGCTTCATGGGGATCCGCCTTTCCGCCGGCCCCAGCGGCCGGCGCACGAGAGAACCACCCCCGGTGGGGTGCGCCGCACCGCCCGGGCCGGTGCGGGCGCCGGATCGGCGGGCACCGTCAACGTCCCACGCCGGTGCACCCCCCGCACGTCCGCCGCACCCGTACGGGTAGGACCGGACCCGCCGCCCCGACCGGGCCCGGACATGCCAACGGGGTCCCCACCGGAAGGCGGGGACCCCGTTGCGCGGGCGGATCCGGCGCGGACTAGCCGAGCGGGTGCATCCAGCCGTGGGTGTCGGCGCGGTGGCCGGTCTGGAGGTCGAGGAGCGCCTTGCGGAGCTTCATGGTGACCTCGCCGGGCTCGCCGTCGCCCTGGGTCCAGTTGGCGCGCTCGGACTTGACCGAGCCGACGGGGGTGATGACGGCGGCCGTGCCGCAGGCGAACACCTCGGTCAGGGTGCCGTTCTCGTTGTCGCGCTTCCAGTCCTCGGTGGAGATGCGGCCCTCCTCGGCGGTGTAGCCGAGGTCGCGGGCGATCGTGAGGAGGGAGTCGCGGGTGATGCCGGGCAGGAGCGAGCCGGTCAGCTCCGGGGTGACGATGCGGTCGCCGTACACGAAGTACAGGTTCATGCCGCCCATCTCCTCGATCCAGCGGTGCTCGACGGCGTCCAGCCAGACGACCTGGTCGCAGCCGTGCGAGGCGGCCTGGGCCTGGGCGACGAGGGAGGCCGCGTAGTTGCCGCCGGTCTTGGCGGCGCCGGTGCCGCCCTTGACGGCGCGGACGTACTCCTCGGACAGCCAGACGGAGACGGGCTTGACGCCACCGGGGAAGTAGGCGCCGGCGGGCGAGGCGATGACCATGAAGAGGAACTCGTTGGCCGGGCGGACGCCCAGGCCGACCTCGGACGCGAACATGAACGGCCGCAGGTACAGCGAGGCCTCGCCCGAGTTCGGCACCCAGGCGCTGTCCTGCTTGATCAGGGCGTCGCAGGCCTCGATGAACAGCTCGGTCGGCAGCTCCGGCATGGCCATGCGGCGGGCGGAGGCCTGGAAGCGCTCGGCGTTGGCCTCGGGGCGGAAGGTGGCGACGGTGCCGTCGGGCTGGCGGTAGGCCTTGAGCCCCTCGAAGATCGTCTGCGCGTAGTGCAGGGTCATGTTGGCCGGGTCGATCGACAGCGGCGCGTACGGGACCAGCTCGGCGTCGTGCCAGCCGCGGCCCTCGGTCCACTTGATCGTCACCATGTGATCGGTGAAGTGGCGGCCGAAACCGGGGCTGGCCAGGATCGCCTCTCGCTCCGCGTCGGACAGCGGGTGCGAGGAGGGCTTGAGCTCGATCGTGGGCGTCGTCATGAGTGCTTGTCCTTCACCGTTGTGTATGGCGGACCGCGCTCATGCGTACCAGGACGTCCGAGCTTCCCCGTATACCGCGGCCTCGCGTTCGATTATCGCGCGCGCGGGGTCTTCGGTGAAACGGGGTGATGCGGCCCACGGGAGATGGTGGCACCCGGGGCCGTGCAGGAGAAGCCGCCGGGTGATGGTGCGTACCCGGCGGCTTCGTGGTGGAGCTGCCGGGTCAGCCGGCTACTCGCGCGGCGAGGGCGTCGCCGATCGCGTCGGTGGAGCGGAAGGTGCCGTCGCGCTCGGCGAGGTCGGCGGAGACGGCCTCCTCGATGCGCACGGCCTGCTCCTCGTGGCCGAGGTGGCGCAGCAGGAGGGCGACGGACAGGATCGTCGCGGTCGGGTCGGCCTTGCCGGTGCCCGCGATGTCCGGGGCCGAGCCGTGGACGGGCTCGAACATCGAGGGGAAGGCGCCGGTCGGGTTGATGTTCCCGGAGGCGGCGAGGCCGATCCCGCCGGTGACGGCGGCGGCCAGGTCGGTGAGGATGTCACCGAAGAGGTTGTCCGTGACGATGACGTCGAAGCGCTCCGGCTGGGTGACGAAGAAGATCGTCGCGGCGTCGACGTGCAGGTAGTCGGTGGTGACCTGGGGGTACTCGCGGCCGACCTTGTCGAAGATGTTCTTCCACATGTGGCCCGCGTACACGAGGACGTTGTTCTTGTGGACCAGGGTCAGCTTCTTGCGCGGGCGGGAGTTGGCCCGCTCGTACGCGTCGCGGACCACGCGCTCCACACCGTAGGCGGTGTTGATGCTGACCTCGGTGGCCACCTCGGCCGGGGTGCCGGTGCGCAGGCTGCCGCCGTTGCCGGTGTACGGGCCCTCGGTGCCCTCGCGGACCACGACGAAGTCGATGTCCGGACGGCCGGCGAGCGGGGTGGCCGTGTTGGGGAGGAGCTTCGAGGGGCGCAGGTTGATGAAGTGGTCGAAGGCGAAGCGGAGCTTCAGCAGCAGACCGCGCTCCAGGACGCCGGACGGGACCGACGGGTCGCCGATGGCGCCGAGGAGGATCGCGTCGTGGTGCTTGAGCGCCTCGAGCTCGGCGTCCGGGAGGGTCTCGCCGGTGCGGTGCCAGCGCTGGGCGCCGAGATCGTATTCCTTGGTCTCCAGCTTCACATCCTGCGGCAGGACCGCGGTCAGGACCTTGAGGCCCTGAGCCACGACTTCCTGGCCGATGCCATCACCGGGGATCACTGCGAGATTGATGCTGGTCGACATGTCGGAACCGTACTCCGTGTCCCAGCCCTCAGACATATCCCGTCCACCATATGGACGAGCCGCGCCTGAGGGCCCGGACTCGTTCAGTGGCCGGTGGAGCCGCCGTTGTCGCGGCGGTCCAGGGCGCGCTGGAGGGCGGCCGCGGCGTTCTTGCGGTCGGCGTCGGCCGGGGAGGTGTGGCGGACGCGGCGGGAGGCGGCGGTGCTGGGGGTCATGATCGACTCCTTGAGATCACGGCGTGGCGGGGCCACGGATGAGGGGTTCCTTCAAGGCGCCGGAAGAGGCGGGGAGCCGTGCGCCGCAGGGGTTGCCTGCCAGGGGGCGCGCGCTCACGACCGCCATTCGCTGGATGTGCGAGACGTTCGGCTCCTACCAAGCTAGGGCAGCCGCGGCCGTCTGTCTCCGCAATTACTCGGACTTCCTACTATCTGAGATGCGCATCCCCCCGGAAGGCCCTCCCACGGGTCTCCGTTTTCAGGCCGATTCCGCCCTGAGTTCCCTGATCAGAGCCCTGACCGCGAGGGTGGAGGCGGATTCCGTTGTGGTGACGTATCCCACCCTCCTCACGGGTCCCTGCGGCCCCAGACCGGCGATCTCGACGGCGTCCCCGGCCTCGCGCAGCGACAGCTCGGGCATGATCGCCATGCCCAGGCCCCGGCCGACCATCGTCAGCACCATGGCGTCGTCCTCCGCCTTGACCGTGGCCGCCGGGATCCAGTCCTGGGCCGCCCACCACGCGCGGGTGTAGGAGCCGCAGTTCTCGTCCCAGTCCAGCAGGGGCAGCGACCTCGGGTCGGGGTGCCCGGCGGGGTGCACCAGCGCGTACGCCTCGCGGGTGAGGACCCCGGTCAGCAGCCCGGGCGGTACGTCCGCGGGCGCGCCCAGGGTCGCGATGCCCAGGTCGGCCCGGCCGGCGGCCACTTCCCCGGCCGTCCCGGCGCCGAGCTCGCGCACCACCCGGACCTCCGGGCGGATCCCGGGGTGCAGGGCGGCCAGCCGCTCCAGGGCGGGCGGCAGCAGGTGCAGGGCCGCGCTCCGGAAGGCCGCGATGCGCAGGGTCCCCTCCAGCCCGCCGCCCGCCGCGGCCGAGCCGGAGGCGGCCCGTCCGGCGGCGCGGGCCTCCGCGCCGAGGACCTCGTACAGCCGCAGGATGCGCCGGCCCAGGGCCACGGCCCGCTCCCCCGCCGGGGTGGGGCGGGCGCCGGAGCGGCCGCGCTCGAAGAGCACCGCGCCGACCTTGCCCTCGCTGCCGCGCACCGAGTGCGACACGGCGGACTGGCTGATGCCGAGCGCCCCGGCCGCGGCGGAGAACCCGCCCGTCTCGGCGACGGCGACCAGCACCCGGAGTTCCTGCGGGACGAGCTCGGACAAGGGTTCCCACCTCGGTGTATGAGCGGCTTTCATGGATGTGCGGCTTCCATGAGGGCAACCCCCTGCCCGGCGCGGTGATTCCTTCCTACGGTCGTCGCCATGAACACCCACACCGCCCACGCCGTGCACCAGATCGCCCGCCCGACCGGTTTCCCCGTCGCCTCCGACTTCGCCTACGTCTCCTCCCCGGTCCCCGAACCCGCCCCCGGCACCGCGCTGGTGGAGAACCTGCTCCTCTCCGTGGACCCCTACCACCGCGGCCTGATGGACGGCGGCGAGGGCGGCTTCGAGCTGGACTCCCCGCTGGAGGGGCGGGCGGTGGGCCGGGTGCTCGCCTCCCGCGACCCCGGCCTGGCGGAGGGCGACCTGGTCTTCCACCGGGCGGGCTGGCGCACCCACGCCCTGGTCACCCTGGGCGTGGACGGCACGCGCAGGCTCCGGGACCACGAGGGCGTCCCGCTGGACGCGTACCTGTCGATCCTGGGCGGCACCGGCCTGACCGCCTACGCCGCCCTCACCCGGACGGCGGCGCTGCGCGAGGGCGAGGACCTGTTCGTCTCCTCGGCGGCGGGCGGCGTCGGCACCGCCACCGGGCACCTCGCCCGGCTGCTCGGCGCCCGCCGGATCATCGGCAGCGCGGGCTCGGCGGCGAAGGTCGCCCACCTCACCGGGACCCTCGGCTTCGACGCCGCCTTCGACTACCACGACGGCCCGGTCGGCGAGCAGCTGGCGCAGGCCGCCCCGGACGGGATCGACGTCTACGTGGACAACGTGGGCGGCGACCACCTGGAGGGCGCGATCGACTCCCTGCGCGAGTACGGCCGGATCGCCTGGGTCGGCGCGATCTCGATGTACAACGGCGACCGCTCCCCGGCCGCGCCCCGCAACCTCTTCGAGGTGGTGCACAAGTCCCTGCGTCTGGAAGGCGTATTGGTTCGAAACCACACCAATCTCCAGGACGAACTGGAGGATTTCGTGGTGCCGCACCTGCGCAGCGGACGGGTGGGCACCGACACCACCGTTGTACAGGGCTTCGACCGCACGGTGGAGGCCTTCCTGGGCATGCTGCACGGGGACAATCTGGGCAAAATGCTGGTGCGCACGGCCAGTTGACACCGGCCAACCGGATGTTCACCGTTTTCTTACCGCACGGATGTAGACCTTTGCGGCGGCCGCCGCCACGCTTGCCGACGATGTGCCAGCGGGGCACCCGAGTTGGAGGCGAGCAGCCAGTGACACCCATCAGCCGCAGGGGTTTCGTGGGAATCGGCGCCGGGCTCGTGGCGGGAGCGGCCCTGCCCGCCGCCCTGCCCGCGTCGGCGGCCGCGGCCACCGCGACGGGTACGATCACCGATGTGAAGCACGTGGTGATCCTGATGCAGGAGAACCGCAGCTTCGACCACTACTTCGGCAGGCTGAAGGGCGTCCGCGGCTTCGGCGACCGCGCCTGCGGCAACATCCCCGGCGGCTGGGGCACCTTCAACCAGCCCAACTGGGGCGGCCGCCAGTACCCGTGGAAGCTCTCCGCCACCCCGGCGGCGGGAGGGGCCGACAGCGAGACCCTGGCCCAGTGCACCGGCGACCTCCCGCACAGCTGGACCTCGCAGCACGCGGCCTGGAACAACGGCCGGATGGACAACTGGGTGCTCGGCGTCGGCAAGACGCACACCCTGGGCCACCTGGACCGGGGGGACATCCCCTTCCACTACGGGCTCGCGGACAACTACACGATCTGCGACGCCTACTTCTGCTCCACCCTCAGCGCCACCGGCCCCAACCGCACCTTCCTGTGGAGCGGCAAGGTCGACGCGGGCAGCAAGGACGGCGGCGAGGAGTCCGGGCTGACCTGGGAGACGTACGCGGAGGCCCTCCAGCGGGCCGGGATGACCTGGAAGGTCTACCAGAACGCCCAGGACAACTACGGGGACAACGGCCTGGCCTACTTCAAGAAGTTCACGGACGCCGCCCCCGGGAGCCCGCTGTGGGACCGGGGCATGGCCTCCGTCCCCAGGGTCACCGGCTCCACCCCCGACGACATCGCCGCCGCGATCCGCGCGGACGTGGTCGCCGGGACCCTGCCCCAGGTGTCGTGGGTGGTGGCGAGCGAGGCCTTCTCGGAGCACCCGTACGCCCCGCCCGGCGACGGCGCGCACTTCGTGGACCTGGTCTACCGCGCGCTGGCCGCGAACCCGGAGGTCTTCGACTCGACGGTCCTCTTCCTCAACTACGACGAGAACGACGGCTTCTTCGACCACGTCGCACCGCCGGTCGCCCCGCCCGGCACCCCCGACGAGTACATCGACGGCGCGCCGATCGGCCTGGGCTTCCGCGTGCCCATGCTGGTGATGTCCCCCTGGACCCGGGGCGGCTGGGTCAGCTCGGAGGTCTTCGACCACACCTCCGTCCTGCGCTTCATGGAGACGTGGACGACGGCCCTGGGCACCCCCGCCCTCTGCCCCAACATCAGCGCCTGGCGCCGCAAGGTGGCCGGCGACCTGACGGGCGTCTTCGACTTCGCGCACCCCGTGTACGGGGTCCCGGCGGGCCTCCCCTCCACGGCGAAGGTCATAGGCCAGTCCACCTGCGGCCCCCTCCCCAACCCGGTGCCGCAGGACAACGCCCTGCCGGTCCAGGAGGCCGGGACGCGCCCGGCCCGCGCCCTCCCGTACCAGGTCAACGGCAACCTGGACCGCTTCGAGTTCGGGCCGGCCGGGAAGATCCTGGCCTGGTTCTCGATGACCAACCAGGGCCCGCAGGCCAGGCAGGCCGCGCACTTCTCGATCCACCCTCACCAGTACCGGGACACGGCCGCCTGGCAGTACACGGTGGATCCCGGGGCCGCCTCCAGCGACTGGTTCTCCATCGGCCTGGGCGCCGGCTCGGGCAAGTACGACATCTCGATGTACGGCCCGAACCGGTTCCTGCGCCGCTTCATCGGCGACGCGACCAAGGCCGGCAAGTCCCTGGAGGTCGCGGCCCGCTACGCGGTGGAGTCCGGCACCGGCAAGATGGCGATCTGGTTCAAGATGACCAACGCCTCGGCCTCCCCGGTCACCTTCACGATCCGCTCCAACGCCTACCGCTCCGACGGCCCCTGGACGTACACGGTCCCGGCGAACTCCTCGCGCGAGGACTTCTTCAACGCGGTGGCCTACAGCAAGGGCTGGTACGACTTCACGGTCCTGGCCGACTCCGACGGCACCTGGTCCCGCCGCTACACGGGCCACATCGAAACGGGCGCGGCGAGCATCACGGGCAGCTGACCGCCCGCGGGGCGGGGGGCCTCCCGGCTCCCGCCCCGGGGCGGCACGCCGGGCCACCGCAGCGGGAAAGTCCGGAAACGCACGGGAGCGCCGCAGCCCGCACGGCTGCGCCGGGTCTCCCCCGGACCGCGGCGCCCGGGGCCGCCGGGCGCTCTCCGCGGGGCCCGGGCCCGGCCGGCCGGACGGCCCGCTCCGGCCCCCGCCCGCCGCCGCCCCGCAGGTCGGCGACGGTCCGCGCCCCGTCGCCGGCCGGGACGGCCCGAGCCGGGGCGGTGCGCCCGCCGAGGCCTCCGCAACGGCCCGGCGCCCCCGGCCGGAGCTCCCCGGCCCGCCGGAGCCGCGCCCGCCGGACCGGCTCTCCCCTTCCGGGAATCGACCGACGTTCGCCAGGGCCATACCACCCGTTCCCCGGCACAACGGACATTGATTCCTGCCGCGACCCTGGCCTCAGGGGTTCCACCGCGTGAAGATCTGCGCATGTCGCCTGAGACCCAGCAGTGGACCCCCACCCATGGCCAGCCCTACCGGCCCGTCTCCTACCGTCCCGAGCGCATGCCCAGCGCCGAAACCCTGACCCGCGCGGCGGAGCTGCGGGCCCGGATGGACGAGCGGCGCACCGTGCGCCATTTCTCCTCCGACCCCGTCCCCGAACAGGCCGTCCGCGACGCCATCGCCTGCGCCGCCACCGCCCCGTCCGGGGCGCACCAGCAGCCGTGGACCTTCGTGCTGGTCAAGGACCCGGCCATCCGCCGGCAGATCCGCGCCGCGGCCGAGCAGGAGGAGCAGATCTCCTACGACGGCCGCCTCGGCGACGAATGGCTGGCGGCCCTGCGCCCCATAGGCACCGACGCGGTCAAGACCCACCTGACCGACGCGCCGGCCCTGATCGTGGTCTTCCAGCAGCGCTACTGGCTCGGCCCGGACGGCGACAGGCGCAAGCACTACTACGTGGACGAGTCGGTCGGCATCGCGGTCGGCATGCTCCTGTCGGCCCTCCACCTCTCGGGCCTGGCCGCCCTCATCCACACCCCCAGCCCGATGCGCTTCCTGAGCCACGTCCTGCACCGCCCGGAGAACGAGAAGGCCTTCGCGGTGATCCCGGTGGGCTACCCGGCGGAGGACTGCGAGGTCCCGGACCTGATCCGCAAGTCCCTGGACCAGGTCCTGGTGGAGGTCTGAGCGCCCGCCCCCGCAACTGGGACCGCCCCCGCTCCGGACTTGGGGGTACCGGAGCGGGGGCGGGGTTCAGCTGGGGGCGGTCAGCCCATGTGGGGGTAGCCGTACTCGGTCGGCGGGACCAGGGTCTCCTTGATGGAGCGGGTCGAGGTCCAGCGGAGCAGGTTGGACGCCGCGCCCGCCTTGTCGTTGGTGCCCGAGGCGCGGCCGCCGCCGAAGGGCTGCTGGCCGACGACGGCGCCGGTCGACTTGTCGTTGATGTAGAAGTTGCCCGCCGCGAAGCGGAGCTTCTCCATCGTGTCGGCCGCCGCGTAGCGGTCCTGGGCGATGACGGAGCCGGTCAGGGCGTACGCCGAGACGTTCTCCATCTGGGCCAGCATCGCGTCGTAGTCGGCGTCGTCGTAGACGTGGACCGCGAGGATCGGGCCGAAGTACTCGGTCGTGAAGACCTCGTTCTCCGGGTCGGTGCACTCGATGACGGTCGGGCGGACGAAGTAGCCCTCCGAGTCGTCGTAGGTGCCGCCCGCGATGACCGTGCAGGTCGGGTCGGCCTTCGCACGGTCGATCGCGGCCTTGTTCTTCGCGAAGGAGCGCTCGTCGATGACCGCGCCGATGAAGTTCGACAGGTCGCGGACGTCACCCATGGTGATGCCGTCGACCTCGGCCGCGAACTGCTCCTTGAAGCCGTCGTTCCAGATCGAGGCCGGGACGTAGGCGCGCGAGGAGGCCGAGCACTTCTGGCCCTGGAACTCGAAGGAGCCGCGGGTCAGGGCGGTCTTCAGGATCGCGCGGTCCGCGGACGGGTGCGCGACGACGAAGTCCTTGCCGCCCGTCTCGCCGACCAGGCGCGGGTACGAGCGGTAGTTCTCGATGTTGTTGCCGACCGTCTTCCACAGGTACTGGAAGGTCTTGGTCGAGCCGGTGAAGTGGATACCGGCCAGCTCGGGGTGGTTCAGGGCCACCTCGGAGACGGCGATGCCGTCGCCGGTCACCAGGTTGATGACGCCCTTGGGCAGGCCGGCCGCCTCCAGGAGCTCCATGAGGAGGACCGCGGAGTGGGTCTGCGTGGGGGACGGCTTCCACACGACCACGTTGCCCATGAGGGCGGGGGCGGTCGGCAGGTTGCCGGCGATGGCCGTGAAGTTGAACGGCGTGATCGCGTAGACGAAGCCCTCGAGCGGGCGGTGGTCGCTGCGGTTCCACACGCCGGCCGAGTTCGCGGCGGGCTGCTCGGCCAGGATCTGGCGGGCGAAGTGGACGTTGAAGCGCCAGAAGTCGACGAGCTCGCACGGGGTGTCGATCTCGGCCTGCTGAGCGGTCTTCGACTGGCCCAGCATGGTCGAGGCGGCCAGCTTCTCGCGCCACGGGCCGGCCAGCAGCTCGGCGGCGCGCAGGATGATCGCGGCGCGGTCGTCGAAGGACATCGCGCGCCAGGCCGGGGCGGCGGCCAGGGCGGCGTCGACGGCCTCCTGGGCGTCGGCCTGCGTGGCGTTCGCGTACGTGCCGATGACCGACTTGTGGTCGTGCGGCTGGACGACGTCGAAGCGCTCGCCGCCACCCATCCGCTTGACGCCGTTGATCGTCATCGGGAGGTCGATCGGGTTCTCGGACAGCTGCTTGAGCTGGATCTCGAGGCGCGCGCGCTCCGCGCTGCCCGGGGCGTACGAGTGGACCGGCTCGTTGACCGGCGCGGGGACCTGGGTCACAGCATCCATGGGGCGATAACTCCTTGACCTGGTTCTTGGCTAGTTCTTGGTGATCATCGAGCGGAGGAAGAACAGCAGGTTGGCCGGCTTCTCCGCGAGGCGGCGCATGAAGTAGCCGTACCAGTCGGTGCCATAGGCCGTGTAGACCCTCATTCGATGACCCTCGGAGGCGAGCCGCAGGTGCTCCTCGCTGCGGATGCCGTAGAGCATCTGGAACTCGTACTCGTCCAGCTTGCGCCCCGCCTGCCGGGCGAGCTCCTGCGCGATGGAGATCAGGCGCGGGTCGTGCGACCCGATCATCGGGTAGCCCTCGCCCTCCATGAGGATCCGCATGATCCGGACGTAGGCCTTGTCGATCTCGGCCTTGTCCTGGTAGGCGACCTCGGCGGGCTCCTTGTAGGCGCCCTTCACGATCCGGACGCGGCTGCCGGCGGCGGCCAGGCGGCGGGCGTCGGCCTCGGTGCGGAAGAGGTAGGCCTGGATCACGCAGCCGGTCTGCGGGAAGTCCCGGCGCAGCTCCTCGTGGATGGCGAACATCGAGTCGAGGGTGGTGTGGTCCTCGGCGTCGAGCGTCACGGTGGTGCCGATGGCCGCGGCGGCCTCGACGACCGGGCGGACGTTGGCGAGGGCGAGCTCGTGGCCGCCCTCCAGCGCCTGGCCGAACATCGACAGCTTGACGGACATCTCGACGGCCTCGCCCAGACCCAGCTCCTTGAGGCGCTCGATGAGCTCCAGGTAGGCGTCCCGGGCGGCGTACGACTGCTCCACGGCGGTGATGTCCTCGCCGACGACGTCGAGGGTCACCTCCAGGCCCTTGCGGGTGAGCTCCTCGACGATCGGAATGACCTGGCCGACCGTCTCACCCGGGATGAACCGGTTGACCACCGGCTTGGTCACCGGGGCGGCAGAGACGATTCGGCGCATCTTGTCGCTGCGCGAAGCGGCGAGGATCGCGGGACCCAGCACGGGGCACCTCCAACGGGTGGCAGAAGCGGACGTACGGCCACCGCGGGGGTGTGCTGCGACCGTAGGGAAAACGCAAGTGAAACCACCGTGAAACCTATGGATCTCCACGATCCTCGGCCATCGACAGCTGTCACGCATCCGTGTCCGCGATCTCATACATCTGTCTGAAGAGGCGCGGCGGGGGTGGGAGAATGTGCCCGTGAAGGGCGATTACCAGGACCTGGTGGACGAGATCTCGGCGCTGCTCGGCGCCCCGGCGACGCTGGAGAACCGGGACTTCCGCCTGATCGCCTTCGGCGCGCACGACAGCGAGGACGACCTCGCCATGGACCCCGTGCGCACCCGCTCGATCCTGACCCGGCAGTCCACTGCGGCCGTGCGGTCCTGGTTCGAGGGCTTCGGCATCGCCCGCGCCACCGGCCCGGTACGGATCCCGGCGGCGCCGGACGCGGGGGTCTTCCGGGGTCGGATCTGCCTGCCCGTGCGGTACCGGGGCATCGTCCAGGGGTACGTGTGGCTGCTCGACCGGGACCCGGGGCCGGCGCCGGAGGCCCTGGAGGCGGCGATGGAGGTGGCCCAGCGGATCGGGGTGCTGCTGGCCGAGGAGGCCAAGGCGGGCGCCGACCTCTCGCGGGAGTTCCTCGCGGTGCTCACCGCCGGGCGGGGCTGGCAGCAGGACATGGCGGTGGCCTCGCTGCGGCTGGCCCTGGGGGCCGGGGCCGAGGGGCTGCACGCCGCGGTGTGCGTGGCCCCGTGGTCCGGGGAGGCGCCCTCGTCGGTGCCGGGGGCGGCGGCGGTGTGCGTGGTGCCGGCGGACGCGGCGGGGGCGGCGGGCCCGGACCGGCTGGCGGTCCTCCTGCGGCTGCGCTCGACGGACGCCCTGGCCCCGGCACTGACGGCCCTGGGCCGCCTCCTCCCGCGGGCCACGGGGACGGCGGAGGCCGCCGCGGCGGCCTCCGGGGCGGCGGGGACGGCGCGCGCTCCGGCGGCGGCCGAGGGTGCCGCGGCGGCCTCCGCGGCGGCCGGGACGGCTCGCACGCAGCGCGCCGCCACCACCGGCGGACGAGCCGGGACCTCACGGGCCGCGTCGGCCCGGGCGACGGCCGGGGCCTCCGTGGCCGGCGGCGTCGCGGGGGCCACCGCAGCGTCCGGGACGTCGCGCACGGCGCGCACGGCGGCGCCCGGGGCCGAGACGGCCGGGGCGGGCGCCGGGGCCGGGGCGGCGTCCGGGGTGACCGCCGGCGTGTCGGATCCCGTGCGCGGGCTCGGGGAGGTGCCCGCCGCCTGGGGGCAGGCCGTCGCCGCGGCGCGGGCGGCCGCCGCGCAGCCACAGCTCGGGCCGGTGGCCCAGTGGGCGGGGATCGGGCCCTACCGGATGCTGGCCGCCCTGGCCGCCGGACCCGTGGACGACCCCGCGACGCGGGCCCTGCTGAGCCCGGCCCACCGGGAACTGGCCCGCACCACGGAGGTGTTCCTCGACTGCGCCGGGCAGGCCGGGCGGGCGGCGGCGGTGCTGGGCGTGCACCGCCAGACCCTGTACTACCGGCTGGGCCGGGTGGAACAGCTGACCGGGCTGGACCTGGACGCGGGCGAGGACCGACTGCTCCTCCACATGGCCCTCAAGGCCGCCCGGCTGAACGGCTGAACCCCTGCCGCGGCCCGGCGGCCCCGGATCCCGTACGGGGCCGCGCGGCTACCGCGCGGGCCGCTCCGCGGACGAGATGCCCTCCGCGAGCCTGCGCAGCCCCTCCGCGAACTCCTCGCCCGACGGGGCGCTGGCCGGGTCGAACAGCCACTGGATCATCAGGCCGTTGAGCAGCGCCTGGTAGACCGCCCCGAGCGTGCGCTCGTCGCGCTCGGTCAGCCGCTCCTCGGGGGTGCCCGTCATCATCTGGACAAGGCCCCGGCGGCCCTCGGTCTGCGAGGCCGCGAGCATGGCCTTCAGCTCCGGCTTCTGGTCCCGGCTCAGCGCGACCTCCAGGCTGGCCGCCCAGACCGGGCCGGCCGTCTCGTGGTCGGCGACGACCCCGTCCCACAGGGCGCGCAGCCGCTCCAGGGAGCCGTCGGCGCCGGCGAGCCCGGCCTGCCGGCCCTGGCCCCACTCCTCGATCAGGGCGATGAACGCCTGGGTGAGGAGCGCGTCCTTGGATCCGTAGTGGTAGCCGATGGAGGCCAGGTTGGTCCCGGAGGCGCTGACGATGTCGCGCGCGGTGGTGCGCACGAACCCCTTCTCGGCCAGGCACTTCTTGGCGCCTTCGAGCAGATCTTCGCGGTGTCCCATGCGGACACCGTAGCAAGGCCCATACAATCGTCCCATACGGACGTATAAGGCGCGGGCGGCCGGCCGGACAAGGGAAAGGGCCCGGGGTGAGCGCCCCGGGCCCTTCCGCACGTGCGCGACGGTCAGACGAGGTTGACCGTACGGGCCGACGCGGCGCCGATCTCCGCCGAGATGGCCGCGAGGACGTCCACCGGGACCTCCGCGTCGACGGTGAGGACGACGAGGGCCTCGCCGCCCTCCTCCGCGCGGGCCACCTGCATGCCCGCGATGTTCAGGCCGGCCTCGCCGAGGAGCAGGCCGACCTTGCCGACCACGCCCGGGCGGTCGGTGTAGCGCAGCACGATCATGTGGTCGGCCAGGGCCAGGTCCACGTCGTACTCGCCGACGCCCACGATCTTCTGAAGGTGCTTCGGACCGGCGAGGGTGCCGGAGACCGACACCTCCTGACCGTCCGCCAGGGTGCCGCGGACGGTCACCACGTTGCGGTGGTCCGGGGACTCCGAGCTGGTGGTCAGGCGCACCTCGACGCCGCGCTCCTGCGCGAACAGCGGGGCGTTGACGTAGGAGACCGTCTCGTCGACGACGTCCTCGAACACACCCTTGAGGGCCGAGAGTTCGAGCACCTTGACGTCGTGCTGGGTGATCTCGCCGCAGACCTCGACGTCGAGGCGGACCGCGACCTCGCCCGCGAGGGCGGTGAAGATGCGGCCGAGCTTCTCGGCGAGCGGCAGGCCGGGGCGCACGTCCTCGGCGATGACACCACCCTGGACGTTGACCGCGTCCGGGACGAGCTCCCCGGCGAGGGCCAGGCGCACCGACTTGGCGACTGCGATGCCGGCCTTCTCCTGGGCCTCGTCCGTGGACGCGCCGAGGTGCGGGGTGCAGACGACCTGGTCGAGCTCGAACAGCGGGGAGTCCGTGCAGGGCTCCTTCGCGTACACGTCGAGGCCGGCGCCGGCGACGCGGCCCTCCTTGATGGCCGAGTACAGCGCGGCCTCGTCCACGATCCCGCCGCGGGCGGCGTTGACGATGCGGACGGAGGGCTTGACCTTGTGCAGGGCCTCGTCGCCGATGAGACCGACGGTCTCGGGGGTCTTGGGCAGGTGCACGGTGATGAAGTCGGCGGCCTCGAGCAGCTCGTCCAGCGTCAGCATCTTGACGCCCATCTGGGCGGCGCGCGCGGGCTGCACGTAGGGGTCGTACGCGACGACCTTCATGCCGAAGGCCGACATACGCTGGGCGACCAGGACGCCGATGCGGCCGAGGCCGACGACGCCGAGGGTCTTCTCGCTGAGCTCGACGCCCGTGTACTTGTTGCGCTTCCACTCGCCGTTCTTCAGCGCGGTGTTGGCCTGCGCGATGTTGCGGGCGGTGGCGACGAGCAGGCCGCAGGCGAGTTCGGCGGCGGTGACGATGTTGGAGGTCGGGGCGTTCACGACCATCACGCCGGCCTTGGTGGCGGCGGAGACGTCCACGTTGTCGAGGCCCACACCGGCGCGGGCGACGACCTTCAGCTTCTTGGCGGCGGCGATGGCCTCGGCGTCCACCTTGGTGGCGGAGCGGACCAGGATGGCGTCGACATCGACGATCGCGGGCAGCAGCTCCGCGCGGTCGGCGCCGTTGACGTGCCGGATCTCGAAGTCCGGACCGAGCGCGTCCACCGTGGCGGGCGACAGCTCTTCGGCGATGAGTACGACAGGTTTCGAGCTCACGTGGGTCCTCACAAGTCCAGTGCGGACGGCCGTCCCGACGGCCGCAGGCGGTGGAGGGGGTAGCCGCGTGGAAGACGCACGACACTGTGGGCCTGACGCGTTGTGTTGAGCAGTGTAGTGGCGCCTGCGGCGCGGAATTCCGCCTGTACGGAAGGATCACCCGTCCGTGATTGGCCGGGGTGGACAATCCGCTTGATTCGAGGTCTACATTCCGTCGATTTTCGACCGGTCCGCGGCGGAGGACGGCCGGCCGGGGGCCGATGCGCGGCGGGGCCGGGACCTCGCGTCCCGGCCCCGCCGCGCAGGAGATCAGCTCTCGTCGCTGTCGACCCAGCTCATCAGTTTGCGCAGCTTCTTGCCGGTGGTCTCGAGCAGGTGCTCGGAGTCGGCCTTCTTGTACTCGTTGTACTTCGGCAGGCCGGCCTTGTACTCGGCCATCCACTCCTCGGCGAACTTGCCGCTCTGGATCTCGGCGAGGACCTTCTTCATCTCGGCCTTGGTGGCGTCGGTGATGACGCGGGGGCCGGTGATGTAGTCGCCCCACTCGGCGGTCTCGGAGACCGACCAGCGCATCTTCTCCAGGCCGCCCTCGTACATGAGGTCGACGATGAGCTTCAGCTCGTGCAGGCACTCGAAGTACGCGATCTCCGGCTGGTAGCCGGCCTCGGTCAGGGTCTCGAAACCGGCCTTGACCAGGGCGGAGGCGCCACCGCAGAGGACGGCCTGCTCACCGAACAGGTCGGTCTCGGTCTCCTCGGTGAAGGTGGTCTTGATGACGCCGGCGCGGGTGCCGCCGATGCCGGCCGCGTACGACAGGGCGAGGTCGAAGGCCTTGCCCGTGGCGTCCTGCTCGACGGCGGCGATGCACGGGACGCCGCGGCCCTCCTCGTACTGGCGGCGGACCAGGTGGCCCGGGCCCTTCGGGGCGACCAGGGCGACGTCGACGTTGGTGGGGGGCTTGATGAAGCCGTAGCGGACGTTGAAGCCGTGGCCGAAGAAGAGCGCGTCGCCCTCCTTCAGGTGGTCCTTGATGGACTCCTCGTAGATCTCGGCCTGGAGCGGGTCCGGGGTCAGGATCATGATGACGTTCGCCCACTCGGCGGCCTCGGCCACCGGGAGGACCTTCAGGCCCTGCTCCTCGGCCTTCGCCTTGGACTTCGAGCCCTCCTTGAGGCCGACGACGACGTCGACGCCGGAGTCACGGAGCGACAGCGCGTGGGCGTGGCCCTGGCTGCCGTAACCGATGACCGCGACCTTGCGGCCCTGGATGATGGACAGGTCGGCGTCGTTCTCGTAGAACAGCTCGGCCACTGGGATATCTCCTTGGTGCGCTGATGTTGCACCCACCGTACGGCGGGGAACGGAATAAGAGTTTGTCGGTCTCGCCATGCGAACCGGGCGTGTCCCGCCCGGTCCAGGCGTGGCGTCAGGCGCGTGTCAGGCGCTGCGCTCGAGGGAGCGCAGGCTGCGGTCCGTGATGGACCGGCCGCCGCGCCCTATGGCGATGGTGCCGGACTGCACCAGTTCCTTGATGCCGAAGGGCTCCAGCATCTTGAGCATGGCGCTCAGCTTGTCGCTGCCGCCGGTGGCCTCGATGGTGACGGCCTCCGGGGAGACGTCGACGGTCTTGGCGCGGAACAGCTGGACGATCTCGACGATCTGCGAGCGCGTCTCGTTGTCGGCGCGGACCTTCACCAGGACGAGTTCGCGTTCGATGGCGTTCGACGGCTCCAGCTCGACGATCTTGAGCACGTTGACCAGCTTGTTGAGCTGCTTGGTCACCTGCTCCAGCGGGAGGTCCTCCACGTTCACGACGATGGTGATGCGGGAGATGTCGGGGTGCTCGGTGACGCCGACCGCGAGGGAGTCGATGTTGAACCCGCGGCGGGAGAACAGGGCGGCGATCCGGGCGAGGATGCCGGGGGTGTTCTCGACCAGGACCGAGAGCGTGTGCTTGGACATGTGAGTCGTTCTCTCTCTCAGGCTCTCTCGGCTCAGTCGTCTTCGTTGTCGCCGAAGTCGGGGCGGACGCCCCGGGCTGCCATGACCTCGTCGTTGGAGGTGCCGGCGGCGACCATCGGCCACACCATGGCGTCCTCGTGGACGATGAAGTCGATCACGACCGTGCGGTCGTTGATCGCGTTGGCCTCGGCGATGACCTTGTCCAGGTCCGCCGGGTCCTCGCAGCGCAGGGCGACGCAGCCCATGGCCTCGGACAGCTTGACGAAGTCCGGGACGCGGGTGCCCTGGCGGGGGGCGGAGGACTCGCCGAGCTGGGAGCCGACCGTGGCGTGGCCGGTCTCGTCGGCGTGCAGGACGGTGTTGGAGTAGCGCTGGTTGTAGAACAGCGTCTGCCACTGGCGGACCATGCCGAGGGCGCCGTTGTTGATGATGGCGACCTTGATCGGGATGTTGTTCAGCGCGCAGGTGGCGAGTTCCTGATTGGTCATCTGGAAACAGCCGTCGCCGTCGATGGCCCAGACCGCGCGGTCCGGCATGCCGACCTTGGCGCCCATCGCGGCGGGGACCGCGTAGCCCATGGTTCCGGCGCCGCCGGAGTTCAGCCAGGTGCGGGGCTCCTCGTACTTCACGAAGTGGGAGGCCCACATCTGGTGCTGGCCGACACCGGCCGTGAAGATCGTGCCCTGCGGGGCGAGCTCGCCGATCCGCTCGATGACCTGCTGCGGGGAGAGCGAGCCGTCCTCGGGCAGGTCGTAGCCCAGGGGGTAGGTCTCGCGCCAGCGGTTGAGGTCCTTCCACCAGGCGGTGTAGTCGCCGACGTGGCCCTCGTTGTGCTCGGCCTGGACCGCCTGGACGAGGTCGGCGATGACCTCGCGGGCGTCGCCGACGATCGGGACGTCGACCTCGCGGTTCTTGCCGATCTCGGCCGGGTCGATGTCCGCGTGGATGACCTTGGCGAAGGGGGCGAAGCTGTCCAGCTTGCCGGTGACGCGGTCGTCGAAGCGGGTGCCGAGCGCGATCAGCAGGTCGGACTTCTGCAGCGCGGTGACGCCGGTGACGGAGCCGTGCATGCCGGGCATGCCCACGTGCAGCGGGTGGCTGTCGGGGAAGGAGCCCAGGGCCATCAGGGTGGTGCAGACCGGGACGCCGGTCAGCTCGGCGAGGACCTTCAGCTCGGCCGTGGCACCGGACTTCATGACGCCGCCGCCGACGTACAGGACCGGGCGCTTGGCCTGGACGATGAGCTTGGCGGCCTCGCGGATCTGCTTGGCGTGCGGCTTGGTGACCGGGCGGTAGCCGGGCAGGTCCAGGGCCGGCGGCCAGGAGAAGGTGGTCTTCGCCTGGAGGGCGTCCTTGGCGATGTCGACCAGGACCGGGCCCGGGCGGCCGCTGGAGGCGATGTGGAAGGCCTCGGCGATGGTCTTCGCGATGTCCTCGGCCTTGGTCACCAGGAAGTTGTGCTTGGTGATCGGCATCGTGATGCCGACGATGTCCGCCTCCTGGAAGGCGTCGGTGCCGATCGCCTTGGAGGAGACCTGGCCGGTGATCGCGACGAGCGGGACGGAGTCCATGTGGGCGTCGGCGATCGGGGTGACCAGGTTGGTGGCGCCCGGGCCGGAGGTGGCCATGCAGACGCCGACCTTGCCGGTGGCCTGCGCGTAGCCGGTGGCGGCGTGACCGGCCCCCTGCTCGTGGCGGACCAGGATGTGACGGACCTTCTTGCTGTCCATCATCGGGTCGTACGCCGGGAGGATGCAGCCGCCCGGGATGCCGAAGACGGTGTCGCACCCCACCTCTTCGAGAGAGCGGATGAGGGACTGCGCACCCGTGACGTGCTCAACTGCGGTGGGCTGCTGCCCACCCGTACGGGGCCGCGGCTGCGGATGGTGGGCCCCGGAGGCCTGCTCGGTCATCGGCATTCTCTTCTCGAAGCTGAGGGTTTTACGAGGAGCGGGGGTGCCCCGGTTCTCGTCCGGAGTGCGTGTGCCAGTGCAACAAAAAACCCCTCGTGCCAGGAGGCAAGCGAGGGGAGCGCGTCGGCGGTGTGGAGCGGGGACATGCAGGTCCCGGCTTCAGCCGACGCGCTTTCCAAGTACGAGAATTCGGGTGCGCATGGCATTGACCCTCCCTCCGGCGGGAGGTCGATGTCAAGCGGGTGGGACGGGCGTCTCATTATTTGAGCCTCTATGGATGACCATCGAGCCACCGGACGAGCCCCCGGCCAAGGCGGGCTGGGCCGTACCGCCCGGTACTGGGAACGTACCCCTCACGAGCGCGCGGCGCAGCCTGTATTCGTCGAGCGGGCCGGAAAACGCCATTCCCTGTCCGTGCGTGCAGCCCATGGCGCGCAGGGCCATGACCTGCTCGGGGAGGTCGACCCCGTCGGCCACGGACTGCATGCCCAGGTCGTTTGCGATGCGCAACAATCCCGCGGTGATCTTGTGCAGGCGGGCGGACTCGACGACGCCCTCGACCAGGCCCCGGTCCAGCTTGAGCAGGTCCACCGGGAGCCGGCGGAGGGCGCTGATGGCCGCGTAGCCGCTGCCGAAGCCGTCGAGGGCGATCCGTACGCCGAGCCGGTGCAGGGCCGTCAGACGGCGCTCCAGCTCGTCGAAGGGGACCCTGGGGTCGGAGGCGGCCAGTTCGAGCACGAGGCCGCCGGAGGGCAGCCCGTGCCGGCCGAGCAGGGCCTCGACGGAGCCGCCGGGCACCGAGCGGTCGAGCAGCCGCTGGGCGGTCATCCGGACGACCACTGGTACGCGGTGTCCCGCGAGATGGCGCTCGGCGGCCTCCGCCACGGCCTCCTCCAGGAGCCATCGGCCCAGTTCGGCGGCGCGGGAGGGGTCCGGGCCGCCCCCGGGCCCGCCCTCGCCCCGCTCGGCCACCCGGAGGAACTCGGACGGCGTGAAGAGGATCCCCTGGGCGGAGCGCCAGCGGGCCTGCGCGGCCACGGCCGTGACTTCTCCTTCGGCCAGGGAGACCACGGGCTGGTGAAGCAGTGCGAACTCGCCCTCGTGCAGCGCGGTGCGCGGCTTTCCGGCCGGCTCGGCCTTCCGGACGACCACCTCCGCCTGCATCTGCGGCGCGTACAGCTCGACGCGGTCCTTGCCGCCCGCCTTGGCCCGGTACATCGCGAGGTCGGCGTTGCGCATGAGGTCCGAAGGGGTGATGCCGGGGTCGGCGAAGGCCACCCCGATGCTGGCGGCGACCCGGACCTCGCTGCCGGCGACGCGGTACGGCTGGGAGAGGGTGGCGCGCAGCCGGTCGGCGATCTCGTGGACCTGGTACTCGCGGGCGCTGCGGTCGCGGCTGCCGTCGCCGAGGATGAGGGCGGCGAACTCGTCGCCGCCGAGCCGGGCGGCGGTGTCCCCGGCCCGGACGGCGTCCTGGAGGCGGTGGGCGGCCTCGACGAGGAGTTCGTCCCCCGCCTGGTGGCCGATGCTGTCGTTGACGGCCTTGAAGCCGTCGAGGTCGATGAAGAGCACGGCGGTGCTGTGGTCGCCCGCGCGGCGGCCGGTCAGCGCCTTGCGGACGCGGCGGGTGAACAGGGCCCGGTTGGGCAGGTCGGTGAGCGGGTCGTGCTCGGCGCTGTGCTGGAGCTGGGCCTGGAGGCGGACCCGCTCGGTGACGTCCCGGCTGTTGAGGATGAGTCCGCCCTGGTGCCGGTTGACGGTGGACTCCACGTTGAGCCACTCCCCGCCGCCCGACTTGAAGCGGCATTCGATGCGGGTGGTGGGCTCCTCGGCGGGCGGGGCGGCCAGGAAGCGGCGCACCTCGTGGACCACGCGGCCGAGGTCGTCGGGGTGGATCAGGGCCGCGAGCTCGGTGCCGACCAGCTCCTCCGCCTCCCGGCCGTAGACGCCGGCGGCGGCGGGGCTGACGTAGCGCAGGGTCCCGGTGGGCGCGGCGATCATGATGACGTCGCTGGATCCCTGGACCAGGGAGCGGAAGTGGTTCTCCTTCTGGGCCAGTTCCTGGGTCAGCGCGATGTTGTCGAGGAGCATGATGCCCTGCCGGACGACGAGGGCGAGGACGACGGTGCAGCCGGTGAAGACCACCATCCGGTCGACCTTCCGTCCGTCCACGACGTTGTAGAGGATCCCGAGCGTGCAGACCGCGGCCGCCAGGTACGGGGTGAGGGCGGGGAGGGAGCCGGTGATCGGGCGGCTGTGCGGCCGTTCGGCGCGCGGGGGCGCGGGGCGCGGGACGGGTTCCGGGCTGCGGCCGGCGGCCCAGGGGGCGTAGGCGAGCAGCAGGGACCCCGCGAACCAGCCGGCGTCGAGGATCTCCCCCGAGCGGTAGGTGGTGTTGAGCAGCGGCGAGGTGAACAGGGCGTCGCTCAGGACGGTCAGGGCGAGGGCCGCGATGGCCGTGTTGATCGCCGAGCGGTTGTTGGCCGAGCGCCGGAAGTGCAGGACCAGGACCATCGAGACGAGCGCGATGTCGAGGAGCGGGTACGCGAGCGAGAGCGCGGCGCGCGGGACGCTGCCCGGCGCCCCCGACTGGACGGTGCGCGCGGCGTTGGCGAGGGCCAGGCTCCAGGAGAGGGTCAGCAGCGAGCCGCCGATGAGCCAGGAGTCGAGGGCGAGGCAGACCCACCCCGCGCGGGTGACGGGGCGTTTGGCGAGGACGAGCAGTCCCACGATGGCGGGCGGGGCGAAGCAGAGGAAGGCGAAGTCCGCGAGCGAGGGCTCGGGCACCTTCCGGTCGAGCACGACCTCGTACCAGCCCCAGACGCCGTTGCCCAGGGCCCCCATGAGCGAGGAGAACGCGAACATCAGCCAGGCGGGGCGCTCGCGCCGGCCGATCGCGCGGGCGTAGTGGTAGCAGGAGACGGCGGCCAGTAATCCGGCGGTGCTGAGCCCGAAGTCGCCCATGATCTTGGCGAGTTCTTCCGAGCCCCAGCCGAGGGCGGCCCCGACGGCGTAGCCGCCGCTGACCACCGCGAGGAGGAGTTGCGCCCCCAGGCCCTTGCCCCCGCCGCCGGCGACCGGCGGCCGGGTCAGGAGCGCCGCCCCCGGGGCGCTCACCGGTCCCCCTCGCCGGCTGGTTCCGGTGCAGCCCAGTCTCGGCAGCGTCGCCTGCGGCGGTTCTGCCGCATCGGATCCTTCGTCCATTGGCCGTGCATCGCCCGTCGCCCCCCAAAGTGTCCGATCACTCCCCAGCGCCATACGTACGTGGCGCAGCCCCTTGTTCCGGACGATACACCACTTTCGTCACTCAGCGACATAGCTCCTCTACTCTCCGTCACCATCGACAGCCGTGCGGCAACCGCCCGCACATGGAGAGACGCGGAGAGTGTGCGGTCTGGTTCAGTCCGTGATCAGGACGGTGTTCTCGACCGGCTCCCCGGCGGCGAACCGGGTGAGCTGGCGGGCCACCAGGCGCTTCGCCCGGGGCTCGAACGCCGAGCTGCTGCCGCCCACGTGAGGCGTGATCAGGACGTTCGGGGCGTGCCAGAGGGGGTGGCCCGCGGGCAGCGGCTCCGGGTCGGTGACGTCGAGGGCGGCGCGCAGCCGGCCGGACTCCAGTTCGGACAGGAGGGACGCGGTGTCGGCGACGGGGCCGCGCGAGACGTTCACGAGGAGGGCGCCGTCCTTCATCCGGGCGAGGAAGCCGGCGCCCGCCAGACCGCGGGTCTCCTCGGTCAGCGGGGTGGAGAGGACGACCACGTCCGCGTCCGGGAGGAGGCCCGGGAGGTCTTCGAGGGCGTGCACCGGTCCGTGCGGGGCGGTGCGGGCGGACCGGGCGACGCGGGTGATCCGCCCGCATTCGAAGGGCAGGAGCCGGTCCTCGATGGCCGCGCCGATCGATCCGTAGCCGACGATCAGGACGGACTTGTCGGCGAGGGCCTCGTAGAAGCCGCCGTGCCACTCCTCGCGGTCCTGGCCGCGCACCATGCCGGGGATGCCGCGCAGGGAGGCGAGCACGAGGGTCAGGGCGAGCTCGGCGGTGCTGGCCTCGTGGACGCCGCGGGCGTTGCACAGCCGGACGCCGGGGCGCAGGTGGCCGAGGCCGGGCAGGACGTGGTCGATCCCGGCGGTGAGGGTCTGCACGACGCGCAGGGCGGGCATGTCCGGGAGCGGACGCAGGGTCACGGCCTGGGACTTCATGTACGGGGTGACGTAGAAGACGCAGGCGGCCGGGTCGGCCGGGAACGCGTCCTCGCCGTCCCAGTGCCGGTAGCGGAAGGAGTCGGGGAGGCCGTCGATCTCCCCGGGCGGGAACGGGAGCCAGACGTCCGCGGTCGTTGCAGTCATGATCCCGAGGCTATGCGAAGGGAACGTGATCAAGCCGTTAGTTTGAGGGCCGGACCGGGACAGGGCCGGGAGGGGGGACGCAGGGGTGGAGCGCAGGTCGATCGGGACGGGACCGCTGACGGTGGGGGCCATCGGGCTCGGCTGCATGCCGATGAGCTGGGCCTACGCGCCGTCGCGCCGCCGGGGCGAGGAGTCGCTGCGGACCCTCCACACGGCGCTGGACCTGGGGGCGAACCTGCTGGACACGGCCGACCTGTACGGGCCGTACACCAATGAGCTGGCGGTGGGGCGGGTGCTGCGCGAGCGGCGGGCCGAGGCCTTCGTGTCGGCGAAGGTGGGGCTGCGGGCGGGTGAGGGGCACGTGGTGGCCGACGGGCGGCCGGATTACGTGCGGCGGGCCTGCGACGCCTCGCTGCGGCGGCTGCGGACCGACGTCATCGACCTGTACCAGCTGCACCGGGTGGACCCGGAGGTCCCGGTGGAGGAGACCTGGGGGGCCATGGCGGAGCTGGTGCAGGCGGGGAAGGTGCGCGCGCTGGGGTTCTGCGCGCTGGGCGCGGGGGCCGGGCCGGGCGCGGGGCGGCGCGGGGACCGGGCGTACCGCTCGACGCTGCGGCACCTGGAGCGGGCGCAGCAGGTGTTCCCCGTGACGGCGGTCCAGGCCGAGCTGTCGGTGTGGTCGCCGGAGGCGGCGTGGCAGCTGCTGCCGTGGTGCGCGGCGCGGGGGGTGGGGGTGCTGGCGGCGATGCCGCTGGGCAGCGGGTTCCTGACCGGGACGCTGACGCCGGGGCAGGGGTTCGAGGAGGCGGACGTGCGGGCCCGGCACCCGCGGTTCACGGCGCACGCGATGGCGTCGAACCAGGTGCTGGTGGCGGAGCTGCGGCGGGTGGCGCGGCGGCACGGGCCGGAGGTCACGGCGGCGCAGGTGGCGCTGGCGTGGGTGCTGGCCCAGGGGCCGCACGTGGTGCCGGTGCCGGGGGCGGACCGGGCGCACTGGGCGGCGGAGAACGCGCGGGCGGCGGAGGTGCGGCTGACGGCCGGGGAACTGGCCGGTTTCGCGGCGCTGCCGGCGGCGGTGGGGGCCTGGGACTGAGTTCCGGGGCCCGGGCCGGCTCGACAACCACTCGATCGGGTGTACGAGGGGTGGAACGCGGGCACCCGCCGGATCTGTTGGGTCTTGTGAAGGGCAGGACCGGAGGACCGACCGGAGGGGAGCGGGACGATGCGGTACGGAGTGCGGCGCGGACGGTGCGGTGCGGGGTTCCGGGGGGCCGGGGGCGGGCGGCGCCGCGGGGTGGTGGCCGGGCTCGCCCTGGCGGGGTGCGGTGCGCTGCTGGCGGCGGGCTGTTCCCCGCCGGGCGGGGCGCCGCCCGGGGCGGGCGGCTCCCCGCCGGGGGCGTCCGCGGCGTCCCCGGGCGCCTCGTCGGGGGCGCAGGTGCCGGGGCCTGCGGCCAAGGGCTCGGTGACGGTCGCGGGCGAGGTGGCGAAGGGGCTGGACTCCCCCTGGGGCGTGGCCCCGCTGCCCGGAGGGGACCTGCTGGTCGCCTCCCGGGACAAGGGCACGATCAGCAGGGTCCGGACGGACACGGGCGCGGTCTCTCAGATCGGGAAGGTGCCCGGGGTGGCGCCGGGCGGGGAGGGCGGGCTGCTGGGGCTGGCGCTGTCCCCGGCCTTCGCCTCGGACCGGCTGGTGTACGCCTACTTCACGACGGAGTCCGACAACCGCATCGCCCGGATGCGCTGGGACGAGCAGAGACCTCCCGGGCAGCAGCTGGGCGCGCCGGACACGGTGCTGCGGGGCATTCCCAAGGGGCTCATCCACAACGGCGGGCGGATCGCCTTCGGCCCGGACGGGATGCTGTACGCCGGGACGGGCGAGACCGGGAACACGGCGCTGGCGCAGGACCGGAAGTCGCTGGGCGGCAAGATCCTGCGGATGACCCCCGACGGGAGGCCGGCGCCCGGGAATCCCGAGCCGGGCTCGGTCGTCTACTCCTGGGGGCACCGCAATGTGCAGGGCCTCGCCTGGGACAAGGACAAGAGGCTGTGGGCCTCGGAGTTCGGCCAGCACACCTGGGACGAGCTGAACCTCATCGAGCCGGGGGTCGACTACGGCTGGCCGGAGGTGGAGGGGAAGGGCGGCAGGGCGGGTTTCCGGGATCCGGTGGCGGTCTGGAAGACCGACGAGGCCTCGCCCAGCGGGATCGCCTGGGCGGAGGGTTCGATCTGGATGGCCTCGCTGAAGGGTGAGCGGCTGTGGCGGATCCCTTTGAAGGGGGCCGTGCCGGCGGCGGAGCCGGAGGCCTTCCTGACGGGGAAGTACGGCCGGCTGCGGACGGTCGTGGCGCTCGGCGGGGACAGATTGCTGCTGGTGACGAGCGAGACGGACGGGCGCGGGTCGCCGCAGGCGGGCGACGACAGGATCCTGCGCCTGACGGTGCGGTGACCGACGGAGCCCCCGCGGGGGGCGGAAGGCATGGTGGGCGCGGTGTTCAACATGATCGAGGAGTTGTTCAACCCGGGGCGGCGGCACACGGACGAGGAGAAGAAGCGGCTGGAGCTGTCCCGGACCGACGTCGGTGACGGCGATCCGGGACGGGGGCCGATAGACCTCGACTCCGGCACGGTGCTCATACGCCCGGCAGCCGGCGCGCCGCCCGAGGCGGAGGGCGCCGCAGGCGGCGCCCCGGGATCCGGGGAGGCCCCCGCCCCGGGCGGGGGCGACGCCGCCCGGACTGCCTAGGGCTGCGGCGCCAGGGGGGTGAACAGGCGCAGTCGGTGGGCGAGCGCCGCGGCCTCCCCCCGGCTGGCGACGCCCAGCTTGGCCAGGATGTTCGAGACGTGCACGCTGGCCGTCTTCGGGGAGATGAACAGTTCCTCCGCGATCCGGCGGTTGGTGCTGCCCGTCGCGACCAGGCGCAGGACGTCCCGTTCCCGGCTGGTCAGGCCCAGGGCCTCGATCGGGTCGGTGTCCGGGGCCGGTGCGACCGGGCCGGTCTCCTCGGGCGTCAGCGGGAGCCTGGCGCGCCGGGCGAGCAGGGCCAGCTCCTCGCGGAGCCGGCGGGAGCCCAGCCGGTCGGCGGTGGCGTGGGCGTCGACGAGCAGCGCGGCGGCCGTCTCGCGGTCCCCGCCGGAGCCCAGCAGGGCCTCGGCGAGCCGGTGACGGGCGCGGGCCAGCAGGTAGGGGCGCTCCAGGGGGCTGACGGCCACCTCGACGGCGGTCCAGTCGGCGACGGTGTCGCGGCCCTCGGCGCGCAGCAGCTCGGCCCTGAGGTACTCGCAGTGGGCGCTCCACAGGGGGGCCGGGGTGGCCAGGGAGCGGGCGGCGGTGCGCAGGGCCTCCAGGGCGGCGGCCCGGCCCTCGTCGGTGCCGGGCAGGCCCCTGGCGTCCGCTTCGGCGGAGGCGGAGGCCAGCAGGAGGGGCCAGGCGTAGCGGTGCTGGCCGAGCGGGAAGCCGTAGGCGATGGCCTGCGCGGTCTCGGCCCGGACGTCGGCGATGCGGCCCTCGCCCTCGGCGACGCCGACGGCGAGCCGGAAGAGCGGGATCCGGTGCTGGGGCTGGCTGTCGTGGGTGCCGAAGTGGGCGTGGGCGGCGGCGAGCTGGGCGGCGGCCTCGGCGAGTTCGCCGCGGCCCAGGGCCAGGTAGGCCAGGCGGGCCGAGGCGGAGCCGCGGGGGGCGGCGCCGCGGCCGACGCGCAGGGTGTGCCGGGCCGCTTCGGCGGCCTCGTCCCAGCGGCCGAGGCTGTACAGGCTCTCCGCCATGTTCCCGCGGACCCAGGCCTCGGTGTCCAGGAGCCGGGCCCCGCTGACGAGTTCGACCCCTTGTTCGGCCAGTTCCACCGCTTCGCGGGACCGGCCCATCGATTCGAGCTGGGAGGTGATGTTGATATGGGCGCGGCCCGCCACGACGGTGTGGCCGAGCCGGGTGGCGCGGTCCTTGACCGTGTGGAGCTCGGCGAGGCCGGTGGTGCCGTCACCGGAGTCCATGAGCAGGCAGCCGTAGGTGATGCGGGCGTTGAGCTCGGTCTCCTCGGCGCCGATCATGCGGGCGTACTCCACGGCCCGTTCGGCCGCGGCGAGGTTGCCGGGGCCCGGGTTGTGGAGCATGCCCCAGCCGGCGACCCGGACGAGGACGTCGGCGTGCACCTGGGACGGGGGCAGCCCCTTGACCAGTTCCTGGGCGGTGGCGATCTCGTGCCAGCCGTCGCCGCGGCCGAGGTTGGCGATGAGGCGCGAGCGCTCGGTCCAGAACCAGGCGGCGCGCAGGGGGTCGCCACCGTCCTCGTCGAGGATGCGCAGGGCCAGCTTGGTGAGCTTCAGGGCGCGTTCGCGTTCGCCGCCGTAGCGGGCGGCGACGGTGGCCTCGGCGAGGAGGTCGACGCGCTGGAGCGGGGTGGTGACCGGGTCGCAGCCGCAGGGCGGGTAGACCTCGGTGTAGTCGGCGGGGCGCAGTTCGCCCCGCACCTCGTCGGGGACGCTCTCCCACAGGTCCATGGCCCGTTCGAGCAGGCTGAGCTGCTCGGAGTAGGCGTGCCGGCGGCGGGCGGTGACGGAGGCCGCGAGGACGGCGGGCAGGGCCTTGGCGGGGTCGTTGGCGGCGTACCAGTAGTTGGCCAGCCGGATGAGCCGCTCCTCGGCGCGTATCAGGGTCTCGTCGGCTTCCAGCGCCTCGGCGTAGCGCCGGTTGACGCGGGCGCGTTCGCCGGGCAGCAGGTCGTCGCTGACGGCCTCGCGGACCAGGGAGTGGCGGAAGCGGTAGCCGTCGCCGTCGGCGGTGGCGAGGAGGATGTTGGCGCCGACGGCGGCGCGCAGGGCCTCGATGAGTTCGTCCTCGCCGAGCCGGGAGACGGCGAGCAGCAGCGGGTATTCGACGGTGGAGCCGCCCTCGGCGACGATGCGGACCACGCGCTGCGCGGCGTCGGGCAGGACCTCGACGCGGACGAGGAGGAGGTCGCGCAGGGATTCGGTGAGCCCGGTGCGGCAGCCGCTCTCGTGGGAGGCGACGAGTTCCTCGACGAAGAAGGCGTTGCCGTCGGAGCGGTCGAAGACGGAGTCGACGAAGGCCTCTTCGGGCTGCGAGGCGAGGATCCCGGCGAGCTGGCGGCGGACCTCGCCGCGGTTGAAGCGGGCCAGTTCGAGGCGCTGGACGGTGCGGAGCCGGTCGAGTTCGGCGAGCAGGGGGCGCAGCGGGTGGCGGCGGTGGACGTCGTCGGCCCGGTAGGTGGCGACGAGGACGAGCCGGCCCCGGCCGAGGCTGCGGAAGAGGTAGGCGAGCAGGTGCCGGGTGGAGGTGTCCGCCCAGTGCAGGTCCTCCAGGACGAGCACGACGGTGCGGTCGGTGGCGAGGCGCTCCAGCATCCGGGCCGTCAGTTCGAAGAGGCGGGCGGTGCTCTCCTCGTCGTGGGGGCCGCGGGGGGTCTCGCCGAGTTCGGGGAGGATGCGGGCGAGTTCGTCCTCCTGGCCGGCGGCCGCGGCGGCGAGTTCGCCGGGGAGCAGGCGGAGCAGGGTGCGCAGGGCGGTCGAGAAAGGGGCGAAGGGAAGGCCCTCCGCCCCGATCTCCATACAGCCTCCGACGGCCACCACGGCTCCGCGGCGGGCGGCCTCGCCGAGGAACTCCTCGGTCAGCCGGGTCTTTCCGACTCCGGCCTCACCCCCGATGAGGAGGGCCTGCGGCTCCTGGTCCGCGGCGCGGGCCAAGGCGTCGACGAGTACGGCCAGTTCGTCGGCTCGGCCGACGAACACCGGGCTGACAGATCTGGTTTCCACGCTGCCGAGCATCGCACACGGGTCCGGTCGGGCGGCAGTCGTTATCGGTGCGCTCGTCATCTCGCGTCATTCCACGGGGTGCGTGGCGCGGGTTACGCGGCGCGGGTGAAGAGGCTCCGGTGGCGGCTCACCGTCCTCTCGCCTTCCTGGCCGCGAGGGGTGCGGGGGGCCTTCTTGGCCTCGCGGGCCATCCGGTACCGGTCGGCCTCGCGGATGAGGTCGGTGCGGCGGGCGGTGGCGATCTCGTACTCGAACATCTCGTTCTCCCTGGTGGGCGTTCTCGGGCACCTCGTTCGGTGTGATCCAAGATTCGCGTCCCAGAGGGGTGCGGCACATGGGGCTCATGCCTCATCTGTGGGGCCCCGGGGTCCTTAGGGCGGGAGCCCGGGGTCCTGAGAAGTCCTGGAGCCGCCCGGGGGCGGCCTAAGGCGGGGGGTAAGGCGGTGCCTACTCGGCGGCCGTCGGGAGGGGGACGAGGAGGTCGAAGTACATGAGTCCGAAGAGCAGGACGCCGAGGACGCCCAGGGCGACGGCGGCCCAGGAGACGGAGCGGACCCAGGCGGGGTGGACCCGGCCGGGGGCGCCGAAGGCGGGGGCGGCGAGGACGACGGCGGCGAGCAGCAGGGCGAGGGAGGAGAGGAGGCCGTTGACGAGGGCGGTCATGTGCCAGGCGTCGCCGTACAGGGCGGCGATCTTCTCCTTGGCGGTGGTGGCGTTGGCCGACTCGATCTGGCCGATGAGGGTCTGGCGCTCGCCGATCACGCGGGCGACCCAGCTGCCGCTGAGGGCGATGAGGCCGAGGCCGGCGGCGGTGAGGGCGGCGGCCGCGGAGCCGACGCCGGTGGGCCGCTCGGGGAGGGCGTCCGCCCCGTCGTCGTCCCCGTCGTCGTCCCCGTCGTCGCCCACGTCCTCGCCGGTCTGCTCGTCGGCGAGGTCCTCGGCGGCACCGTCGGCGGCGTCGGGGGCGGGCTCGGCGTCCGGCCGGTCGGTTCCGGCGGTGGGGGCGGCGGTGTCCCCGGCCGCGGCCGGGGTGCCGGTGACCGGCTTGTCCTCGGCGGCGTCCGTCTCGGGAGCGGTCGGGGCGGCGGTCTTGGTGGTGTCCATGGCGCGCACCGTAGGCGGCGTTTCTGAGAGGCTCCTGAGAGGCCCCGCGGCCCGCCGGGCCCGGTGGGCCGCGGGTCCCCGGCGGGGCCCGCGGCCGTGGCGGCTACGCGGTGCGGGCGGCGGCCCATTCGGCGGCGAGGACCGACCAGACCTCGGTGTCCTGGCGGACGCCGCGGTGCAGGTGGTTCTGGCGCAGGACGCCCTCGCGGGTGAGGCCCAGGCGCTCGGCGACGGCGATGCTCTTCCCGTTGCCGCTGGCGACGTGCCATTCGACGCGGTGCATGCCGCGCACGTCGAAGGCCCAGTCGATGAGCACCCGGCAGGCCTTGGTGACCAGGCCCCGGCCGGTACCGGCGGGCTCCATCCAGCAGCCGACCTCGCAGGTGCCGGCGGCGGCGTCGAAGTTCGGGAAGAGGACGCCGCCGACCAGGGTGCCGCCGAGCCGGATGCCGTAGAGGCGGGCGCCGTCGGCGGCGGACTTCTCGGCGTTGGAGCGCAGGAGCTGCCGGGCCGAGTCGAGGTCGGTGGTGCGGTCGGGGAAGCCGATGAACTGCCCGATGAACTCCCGTCCCCGGTCGATGTGCGCGAGGAACTCCTCCGCGTGCCAGACCTCCAGCGGGAAGAGCTGGGCGTCCTCGGCCAGGTCTATCGCGAACATGCGTGCTTCCTTACGGCTCGTAACCGGTCAGCGGGACAACTCGGCCGGTTCCGCGTGGTCCGCGTCCGGCCGCTGCGCCGGAAGTGTCGCACGGGGGCGGCACTCCGGGGGTTCGATGCTGATCCTGGGCATCCGGCGGTCGAGCCAGCCGGGGATCCACCAGTTCGCCCCGCCGAGCAGGTGCATGAGCGCGGGGACGAGCAGGGTGCGCAGGACGAAGGCGTCGAGGGCGACGGCGGCGGCGAGCGCGATGCCGAACATGGCGATGATCCGGTCGCCGCTGAGCACGAAGGCCAGGAAGACCGAGATCATGATGACCGCGGCCGAGTTGATCACGCGGCTGGTCTCGGCGAGGCCCACGCGCACGGCCCGCCGGTTGTCGCCGGTCTCCAGCCATTCCTCGTACATCCGGCTGACCAGGAAGACCTGGTAGTCCATGGAGAGCCCGAAGAGCACCGACACCATGATCACCGGCAGGAAGGGCTCGATGGGGCCGGCGCTGCCCAGGCCCAGCAGTTCGCTGCCCCAGCCCCACTGGAAGATCACGACGACGACGCCGAAGGAGGAGGCGACGGCGGCGACGTTCATGGCGGCCGCCTTGAGCGGGATGCCGAGGGAGCGGAAGGCCAGCAGCAGGAGCAGGCAGCCGAGGGCGACGACCACGCCGACGAAGAGCGGCAGTTTGCCGACGATCACGTCCGCGAAGTCGTCGTAGCCGGCGGTGACGCCGCCGACGCGGGCCTCCATGGAGGTGCCGTGTCCGGCGCGCGGGATGACGTCCTCGCGGAGGCGGTCGACGAGCGCGCTCGTGGCCCGGGACTGCGGGGCGGAGTCCGGGACGACCGTCAGCACGGCGGTGTCGCCGCTGCGGTTGAAGACGGCCGGGCCCGTGGAGGCGACGCCGTCGGTGGTGCGCAGCGCGTCGGCCAGCCGCTCGACGGCGACCCGGTCGCCGGCGCCGTCGAGCCGGGCGACGACGGTGAGCGGGCCGTTCACGCCCGGGCCGAAGCCGTCGGCGAGCAGGTCGTAGGCCTTGCGGGTGGTGGAGGAGGCCGGGTTGTTGCCCTGGTCGGAGGTGCCCAGGTGGAGCGAGAGGGTGGGCAGCGCGAGGACGGCCATGACGAGGGCGGCGGCCAGGCCCAGGAGTTTGGGGTGGCGTTCGACGAAGGCCGACCAGCGCGCCGCGAACCCGGTGGGCGCCTCGGCCCGGGGGCCCTCGGCGGCGAGCCTGCGGCGTTCGCGGCGGGACAGGGCCCGCACGCCGATGTACGAGAGGAGGGCGGGCAGGAGGGTGACGGAGGCCCCCACGGTCAGGACCACGGTGAGGGACGCGGCTATCGCGACACCGTTGAGGAAGTCGAGCCGCAGCACCAGCATGCCGAGCAGGGCGATGCAGACGGTGGCCCCGGCGAAGACGACGGCCCGTCCGGTGGTGGCGACGGCGTTCTCGGCGGCCTCCCCGACGTCCAGTCCGCGGGCCAGGCCCTTGCGGTGCCGGGTGACGATGAAGAGGGCGTAGTCGATGCCGACGCCGAGGCCGACGAGGGTGCCGAGCATCGGGGCGAAGTCGGCGACGGCCATGGCGTGCCCGAGGAGGGTGATGCCGAAGTAGGCGCTGCCGACGCTGACGAGGGCGGTCGCGATGGGCAGCAGGCTCGCGGCGAGGGAGCCGAAGGCGAGGAAGAGGACGAGGGCGGCGATGGCCACGCCGATGACCTCGGCGAGGTGGGGGCTGGGGGCCTCGGTCAGGCCGATGGCGCGGCCGCCGAGTTCGACCTGGAGGCCGCCGGCCTCGGTGTCGGGGTTCTTGGCCGCCTCCACGACCGCCCGGGCCTGGGCCTTGGGCACGGAGTCGGCCTGCCGGTCGAAGGTGACCACGGCGTAGGCGGTGCGGCCGTCGGGGCTGATCTGGGCCGCGGCGCCGGGGCCGGGCCCGTACGGGCCGCTGACGGAGCCGACGCCGGGGAGGGCGGCGACGGCGTCCAGGGCCCGGCTCATCCGGCGTTCGACCTCGGGGGTCCGGGCCGTCTGGTGGTCCGGGGTCCGCCAGACGATGGTGTCGGTGTCGCCGCCCTGGCCGTGGAAGCCGTCGCGCAGGAGGGCGTTGGCCCTGCTGGACTGCGTGCCGGGGACCTCGTAGTCGTTGGAGAACGCCGTTCCGGCGGCCGCGGCCGCGGCGGCGGTCCCGCCGAGTGCGAGCAGCCAGATCAGGACGGTGACCAGCCGGTGGCGCATGCACCACCGCGCGATTGCTGCCAACGGACGTGCTCCCTGGTGGTTCGGATCTTCAGCGGGAGTCGGCCCGACGCAAAGAACGCTTGAACTCGTGAAGTCGTGGACGGGTGGGTCGTGGACTTGTGAAAGGTACGGGGGTCTACACCTCAGTCGACACGATCGCAGCGTTTCGTGATCGTCGGTCGCTTTCGTGTGCATCGTCACAGGCCCGTTCTCCGGCGTCTCCGTCGGCCCGGTAGCCCGGGACGGAGGGCCAGCGGACGGTGAGGACGACGGTGTCCTCCTCCGCGTACCAGGAGTGGTCGACGCCGCGGCCCCAGACGACGTAGTCGCCCTGTTCGGCGAGGACGACGGTGCGGCCGGGGAACTCCAGCCGGAAGCGGCCGCTGATCAGCACCTGGAGGGCGGTGCGCCGCTCCCCGGTGACCCAGCGCTCGCGCGCCTCGCCCTTGGGGTGGACGCCCCACTTGATCTCGACGTCCTCACTGTGGCGGGGGTCGCCCGGCTCCTTGAAGTGCCCCAGGAGCCAGCCCCGGTCCGCGGCGGCGTCGGGGGTGGCCTTGCCGGTGTAGATGGTGCGGTCGTCGTTCACGGGTCGAGGCTATTGCACTTGTGGGGGCGGAGGATCAGCTGATGAGCTGCGCGCATGACGATTGATCTTGATGAGCTGCTGAAGGTGCGCGACCGCTACGACTGCGAGGTGCGGCGCGCGGCGGAGGGTCCGCACGTGGAGCGGGCGGGCCGGGTCGTACGGATGAGCGTGCCCGGCTGGAACGGGGTGGTGTGGTCGGACCTCGACGAGGACACCGCGGACGCGGAGATCGCGGCACAGGTGGCGCACTTCGGCGCGGGCGCGCGGGCGGCGGGCGGGCCGGTGTTCGAGTGGAAGCTGTACACCCATGACCGTCCGGCCGATCTCGCCGACCGGCTGCGCGCGGCGGGCTTCGTGCCGGAGCCGGCCGAGACGCTGATGGTGGGCCGGACCGCCGACCTGGCCGCCCTGCCGGTGGAACCGCCGGAGGGGATCACCCTGATGCGGGTGACGGACGAGGCGGGCGTGGACCTGATGATGGCCGCGCACGACCGGGCCTTCGGCGTCGAGCGGCCCCGGATCAAGGAGGACGTGCTCGCCCAGCTGCGGGAGGACCCCGAGTCGATCGAGGTCGTGGTGGCGATGGCCGGGGAGGTCCCGGTCAGCTCGGCCCGGATGGAGGTCCGGGCGGGCAGCGACTTCGCCGGCCTGTGGGGCGGCGGCACCGACCCGGACTGGCGGGGCCGGGGCATCTACCGCCTGCTGGTGGCCCACCGCGCCCGGATCGCGGCCGAGCGCGGGATCCCCTACCTCCAGGTCGACGCCTCGGACGACAGCCGGCCGATCCTGGAGCGCCTGGGCTTCGGCGTGCTGGGCGTCACCGTCCCGTACATCTGGCAGGGCTGAGGACGGGTACGGCCGCCGCCGGGGCGGACGGCTCCCCCGCTGGCGGGCCGCCGGCCCGGGCCGGGAATTCGCTTCCCGGGCCGCCGAAAGGGCGGAAGGATCACACCCATGGACACCACCGAACGCATCGGACCGCCCCTGACCGGGGACGAACGCGAGACCCTCCGCGCCTTCCTCGACTTCCACCGGGCCACCCTCGCCTGGAAGTGCGACGGACTCACCGACGAGGAACTGCGCCGCCGGGCCTCCCCGCCCTCCACCCTCTCCCTGCTGGGCCTGGTCCGGCACATGGCCGAGGTGGAGCGCCAGTGGTTCCGCCGCACGATCGGCGGGGACACGGAGGTCCCCCACCTGTGGTCGGACAGCCGCGACTTCCAGGCCGCCTACGACGCCTCCGGCGCGACCCGCGCCGAGGCCTTCGCCGCCTGGGAGGCGGAGGTGGCGCACTCCCGCACGGTGGAGGCGGCGGCCGAGTCCCTGGAGGTGACGGCGTACGTGCCGAGGTGGGAGGAGGACGCCTCGCTGCGCCTGGTGATGCTGCACATGATCCACGAGTACGCCCGCCACAACGGCCACGCGGACTTCCTGCGGGAGGCGATCGACGGCACCGTCGGCGCCTGACCGGACCTGGCGGCGGGCACTCCCCCGGACACCCTTATAGTTAGGTCAGCCTAACCTAAGACACTGGGGGAAGAGCGTGAGCGCTGTGACCACCGAGGCCTACGAGGTCTACCGCGACAGCTGGGGCATCCCGCACCTGCGCGCGTCCGACCCGCTCCGCCTCTCCTACACCCAGGGCCGGGTCACCGCCCGGGACCGGGCCTGGCAGCTGGAGGTGGAGCGGCACCGCGCCCAGGGCTCCAGCGCCTCCTTCCTCGGGGCCGACTGCGTCCCCTGGGACCGCTTCGCCCGCCAGGCCCGCCTCGACGACACCGCCCGCCGGTGCTTCGAGGCCCTGGACGCGGACACGGCGGCCTGGGTCGGCGCCTACGTCGACGGGGTCAACGCGGGCCTGGCCGAGGGCACGGCCCGCGACGACCGCTTCGCGGCGGCCGGCCACACCCCCGCCCCCTGGGAACCGTGGGTCCCGCTCTCGATCTGGACCGGCACCCACATCCTCTTCGCGGGCTTCGCCACCAAGCTCTGGCGCGACCGCGTCGCCCGCGCCCTCGGCGACGACGCGGCCACCCTCTTCGCCACCGACGGCCCCGGCACCGCCGGCAGCAACGGCTGGCTGGTCCCGGGCGACCGCACCGCCGGCGGCGCGGCGATCATCGCGGGCGACCCGCACCGGTTCATCGAGGACCCGGGCGTCTACCAGCAGATCCGCCTGGCCTGCCCGGAGTACGACGTCCTCGGCCTGGCCGTCCCCGGCGTCCCGGGCCTCGCCCACTTCGGCCACACCGGATCCGTCGCCTGGGCCATCACCAACGCCATGGCCGACTACCAGGACCTGTACACCGAGCGGCTGCGCCCCGCGGCCTACGGCGTCGAGGCACTGGGACCCGACGGCGACTGGCAGCCGGTCGCCCGCCACACCGAGACCATCACCGTGGCCGGCGGCGAGGACGTCGAGGTCGAGGTCCTGGAGACCGCCCGCGGCCCGGTGATCGTCAACGACGGCTCCGCCGTCCTCTCCCTGCGCTACCCGCCCCGCGTCCGCGCCGACCTGGGTTTCGCCGTCCTGCCCGCGCTGCTGCGCGCCCGCACGGTCGCCGACGTGGACCGCGCCCTCGACGGCTGGGCCGAGCCCGTCAACGTCGTGCACGCCGCCGACACCGGGGGCGGCCTGCTGCACCGCGTCGCCGGCGCCGTACCGCTGCGCGAGGCCGCCAACCGGCTGCGCCCGGTGCCCGCCTGGGACGCCCGCCACGCCTGGCGGGGCTGGGCCGAGACCCCTGCCGAACCCGTCCGGGGCCCCGCCGTGATGGCGAACGCGCGCGGCATCGCCTCCCCCCTCGGCGTGGAGTTCGCGCCCCCGCACCGCGCCGACCGGATCCGCGCCCTGCTCGACGCCTCCGCCGACTGGTCCCCGAAGGCGATGGCCGAGGTCCACCGCGACACCCACCTGGCCTCCGCCGCCCCGCTGCTCGCCCTGCTGCCCGGCCCGGGCACCCTCTCCCCCGCCGCCGCCCGGCTCCGCGAGCGGCTGCTGGCCTGGGACCGGCACATGGAGGCGGACAGCACCGACGCCGCCGTCTTCGCGGCCTTCCGCACGGCCGTCGTACGCCGCCTGGCGGCCGACCCCGTCTTCGCGGACCTGGCCGGCGCGCCCGGCGGCCCGGAGGTGTTCCGCCCCTGGCTGTACCTGGTCCCCCGCGTCGGCTACGCCCTCGAAGGCCTGCTGGCCACGCCCCTCCTGCCCGAGCTGGACCGCGCGGCGCACGTCCGCGCCGCCCTGGAGGAGACGGCGGCGGCCGACGCCCCCGAAGCCCCGTGGTCGCGGACGCACCGGCTGACCCCCTGGCAGGCCGTCCCGGACCCGGAGGCCGTCTGGCCCGGCCTGGGCGGCGACCACGACTGCGTCAACGCCACCTCCTCCGTCCCGGGCGTCACGGACACCGTCGCCCGCGCCTCGGCGGCCCGCTACGTCTGGGACCTCGCCGACCGCGACCACAGCC
Organism: Streptomyces sp. NPDC093801; assembly: GCF_040701585.1. Lineage (NCBI taxonomy): Bacteria > Bacillati > Actinomycetota > Actinomycetes > Kitasatosporales > Streptomycetaceae > Streptomyces > Streptomyces sp. NPDC093801. Next base: position 49,922 of record NZ_JBFBDP010000012.1, read on the forward strand.
TCTGGGCGGTCCCGCTCGGCGCCGACGGCGTCACCGGCTCCCCCCACCACCGCGACCAGCTCCCGCTCTGGGCCCGCTGCGAACTCGTCCCGGTCGTCACCGACTGGACCCGCCTCACCAAGGAACCCTCATGACCCGCACCGCCGTCTACACCCACCCCGTCGAGGGCTTCGGCACGGTCTCCTTCACCCCCGTCGACCCCGCCGCCGACGCCGAGGTGATCCACAGCTGGGTCACCGAGGAGCGGGCCCGCTTCTGGGGCATGGGCGGAGCCAGCCGCGAGCTGGTGCGGGAGATCTACGAGGACGTGGACCGCCGCACCACCCACCACGCGTTCATGGTCGGCCTGGACGGGGAGCAGGTCGCGCTGTTCCAGACGTACGACTGCGCCGAGGACCGGGTCAGCGAGTGCTACGAGGTCCGGCCGGGGGACGTCGGCGTGCACCTGCTGCTCGGCCCCAGCCGGGGCGCCGCCCGGCACGGCTTCACCGGCGCCCTGATGGAGGCCTTCCTGACCTACCTGTTCACCGACGCGGGCGCGCTGCGGGTGGTCGGGGAGCCCGACGCCCGCAACGCCAAGGCCATCGCGCTGCTGGAGCGCACCGGCTTCGAGCTCGGCCCGGAGGTGGAACTCCCGGAGATCGACCTCCCCGAGGTCCACCTCCCGGCCAAGCCCGCCCGCCTGGCCTTCCTCAGCCGGCCTGCCGCCGCTCACTGAGGAACTCCGTGATCAGCGCGGCCCATTCGTCCGGGCGCTCGGCGAAGGGGAGGTGCCCGGTGGGCAGCTCCGCGTACCGGGCGCCCGGCACGGCCCCGGCCAGCTCGCGCTGGAGCTCCAGGGGCACGAGCCGGTCCTCGGTGGTCGCGATCACCAGGGCCGGTACGGAGACTCCCGCCGCCTCCGCGCGCAGGTCGGCCCCCTTGATCAGGTCGACCTGGTCCACCGTGCCCGCGGGCACGGACGCGGCGGTCGCCCGCACGAACTCCTCGACCTCTTCCGGGGCCAGCCCCTCCAGCGCCGCCGGGCTGAGCGCCAGCGGCACCATCAGCCGCGCCAGCAGCTCGTTCTCACCCCGCGCCGCCAGCCCCGACCACAGGTCGCCGACCAGCTTCAGCCGGTTCCCGGCGTGCACGAAGGTGGCGGTGAGGACGAGCGCGGTCACCCGCTCGGGGTACCGGGCGGCGATCCGCAGCGCGACGTTCCCGCCGAGGGAGTACCCGAGCACGGCGAACGTCTCCAGCCCCTCGTCATCGGCGGCGGCCACCAGCTGATCGGCCAGCTCGTCCAGCCGGAGCGGCTCCTTGGACTTCGGAGTTCCGCCGGTGCCGGGGTAGTCGACGCCGACGACGCTGTGCTCGGCGGCGAGCTCGTCGAGGATCGCCCCGAAGTTGCTCTCGACGGCGCCGCCGCCTCCGTGGGCGAGCAGGAGACCGGGACCGCCGCTCTCCTTGCGGACGGTGCGGGCGTAGGTGGCGGTGGCGGTCGTGATGACGGACACGGCAGTCCCCTCGACATTTCTGTAGCGGTCGTTACTGATTGAACGATACATAGATTTACTAGCGATCACTACAGAAATAGCCAGTACACAGGTTCTGTACGGGTGGCGTACGGGCGGTTCGCGGGTCAGCCGGGCCGAGAGAGGGAAAAGTGTCCGGCATGCCCCAGAGCAACAGGCCCCAGCGCAACGCCTCTTGGAAGGTCGTCGGCGTCCTGCTGGCCCATCAGCGCAAGCGCGCCGGGTACACCCAGGTACAACTGGCCGAACTGGCCTTCTGCGACGTCGAGTCCATCGCCTCCGTTGAACAGGGCCGCAGGCCGCTGTCCGTACGGATGGCCGAGGTCCTCGACAACCACCTCGACTCGAACGGCGTGCTGCACCATGCGGCCGCCGCGATCCCTCGGCGGGAGCGATATCCGGCGTTCGCCCGCGAGTACATGGAGCACGAGGAAGAGGCGCTGAGCCTGCTCTCGTACCAGAACGCCTCGATCCCGGGACTGCTCCAGACCCCGGAGTACGCGGAGGCGGTCTTCTCGAACTTCTACCCGCCGATGCCCGCCGACCAGATCACCCAGCAGACCGAAGACCGGATCGCCCGCCAGAACCTCTTCCAACGCAAACCGCAACCGCCGCTCATGCACTTCATGATCGAGCAGTCCCTGGTGGAGCGTCCGATCGGTGGTCGGGGAATCCTGCGCGGACAGCTGCGCCACCTGCGCGAGATGGCCGAACTCCCCTTCGTAGGACTCCAGATCATGCGCACCAACCGTGAGACTCATGCGGGGCTGGCGGGACCCATGGTGCTGCTGGAGACCCCTGATCACGACCAGCTCGGCTACCTGGAGGGACAGCACGTCAGCTTCCTCCAGGACGACCCGGACGAGGTCCATCTCCTCCATCTCAAGTATGGGATGCTGCGTTCGCAGGCGCTCTCCATCGAGCACAGCAAGAGCCTGCTGGACGACCTGCTAGGAGAGTCATGACCCACCAACTGGCCTGGTTCAAGTCGAGCTACAGCAGTGACGCGGGTGGCGCTTGCTTCGAAGTCGCCTACAACTGGCGGAAGTCGAGCCACAGCAGTGACGCCGGCGGCGACTGCGTCGAGGTGGCCGCCCACCCCGCCGCCGTCCACGTCCGGGACTCCAAGGTGACCGGCGGTCCCGTCCTCACCGTCGCCCCCGCCGCCTGGTCCGCCTTCCTCGGGACCACCGATTCCCATTGACCCCGCCCGCTCCGGCCAGCCAAGCTGATCTCCACTCAACTGACTGGCACTGGGGGCGGCTTGACCAGCCAGAAGCTCTACATCGGCCCAGACTCGGCACCCGACCGGTACCGGTTGCTGCGGTCCATCGGGCGCGGCGGCGAGGCCGTGATCCATCTCGCGGAGATCGAGCTGGCGGGCGGGGCCGAGCCCGTCGTCGTCAAGGTGCTCGACTCCAAGACGACGATCTCGTCCGAGGAGTTCGCCCGGATCAGCCAGAAGTGGAACGAGCAGGCGGAGTTGCTGCGCTTCGTCCACCGGCCCGGGGTCGTCGGCGTGCGGGAGCACTTCGAGGGCCCGCCGATCCACCCTGCGGGTGAGGCCTCCGGCCTGTCCGGGCGGTCCCTGGTGCTGGTCATGAACCAGGTGGACGGGCTCGACCTGCGCGACTGGCGGACCGAGCGGGACCTCTCCACCCCCGCCGGGCGGCGCGAGGTGATGCGGACGCTGGAGCAGCTCGCCGACGTGCTGGACTGGCTGCACTCGGGGAAGGCCACCCCCTCCGGGCGCCAGGTGGTCCACGGTGACCTCTCCCCCGGCAACGTGATGGTCGACGCCGACGGGCAGGCCACGCTGGTGGACTTCGGCCTCAGCAAGCTGACCGCCGAACACCGGACGGCCGAGATCTGGTTCACCCCCGGCTACGCGGCCCCCGAGGTCTTCGACGGCAGGCGCACCCCGGCCACGGACCGGTACGCCTTCGGCGCCATCGCGTACTTCCTGCTGAGCGGGGAGTCGCCGCCCCGCACCCCGGGCCTGCTGGCCGAGGCGATGGCGGAGCTGCCGCAGATCGCGGCCCTGGGCGCCGATCGGCGGGCGCGGGTCGTCTCGCTCTGCGCCACCGACCCCGAGGAGCGGCCGCTGAGCCTGGTCGGGTGGGTGCAGGAGGTGCGCCAGGCCGTGGTCTCCCTCCCGCTGGGCGAGATCCAGGACGCGCGGCCGACGCGGACGCCGGAACACCGGCGCCCGGTACTGATGGCGGCGGCGGGCGCGGTGCTCCTGGCGGCCCTCGCACTCACCGGCATGAAGCTGTTCGGGGGCGGGGGCGGGGGTGGGACCGACGGCGGCCCGGACGGCGCGGGAGGCACGAAGCCGAGTGCCCCGTCCTCCTCCCGATCGCCCTCTCCGCCCCCTGCCGCGTCCGACCCGGGCGGAGTCTCGCTCACCACCCTGACACCGGTCGCCAAGAGCGAGTACGCCTGGTTCGAGGCGGGCGACGGCACGCTCGGTTCCCAGCGCTACGACTCCGCCCTGGTGGCTGCCGGACCCTACAAGATCTGCGACGGGGCGGCATCCTACGACCTGGGCGGCGGCTGGAAGACGCTGACCATGGTCGCCGGCGTCGACGACGCCTCGACGCACGCGAACGCCCGCGTCACCGTGGAGGTGGACGGGAAATCCGTGTGGAGCGGCACCCTGCGCGTCGGATCGCCGAAGCCCCTGTCGCTCGACGTCTCGAACGGCAAGCGCCTCGACATCTCCTACGTCGACCCGGGGAACACCTGCGGGATGGGCCGGCTCGTCCTGGGCACGCCCACCCTGAAGAAGTAGCGGGCGGCGGATTCAGTCGGACGCCACCCCGAGGTCCGCCCGCATGGCCGCGCGCATCTCCCGGAGCAGGTCCCAGACCTCCTGCTGGGCCCGGGAGACCGTCTCCATCGTCTCGCCCGCCTCGGGCTCGCCCCGCTCCAGGCGTTTGACCTGGCCGTAGACCAGGTTCAGCGCGTGGTTGGCGTCGGTCGCGGGAGCGAGGACGTCGTCCGGGGCGATCATCTGCGCCTCGGAGTACGTGTCCCGGTGGGCGGCCTTCGCCGCGTCGAGCGCCTCCCGGTCCGCGTCCTCGACCCCGCCCTCCCGCATGACGTGCAGGTGGCGGTTGAGGGCGGTGGTGAACTGCCGGGAGTCGCGGTTGAGGGCCGTGTAGCAGCCGCGCCGCAGGGCCAGGTTCTCCCGAACGTCCTCGTGCGCGCGCACGAGTTCTATCTCCCGCCGCTTCGTCCGCTCCGCGCCCCGCTGCGTGAGCAGGGCACCCCCCAGGGTCCCCGCCACACCCACCACGGCGATGACCATCGCTCCGATCTCCACCCGTATCCCCCTCCGCACAAACGGGGGCGGCCCGCACCGATCGGGTCGATCGGTACGGGCCGCCGCCTGACAGCCGCCTGAACCTACTCGGAGACGCCGAGCTTCTCCAGGATGAGCTCCTTGACGCGGGCCGCGTCGGCCTGGCCGCGGGTGGTCTTCATGACCGCACCGACCAGGGCGCCGACGGCGGCGATCTTGCCGCCGCGGATCTTGTCGGCGATGGCCGCGTTGCCCGCGATGGCCTCGTCCACGGCCGCGCCGAGCGCGCCCTCGTCCGAGACGACCTTCAGGCCGCGCTTCTCGACGACCTCGTCCGGGGTGCCCTCGCCGGCGAGGACGCCCTCGATGACCTGGCGGGCCAGCTTGTCGTTCAGGTCGCCGGCCGCGACCAGGGCCGCGACACGGGCCACCTGGGCCGGGGTGATCGGCAGCTCGTCGACCGAGACGCCCTGCTCGTTGGCGTTGCGGGCGAGCTCGCCCATCCACCACTTGCGGGCGGCCGCCGAGTCGGCGCCCTCCTCGATCGTGGCGACGATGGAGTCCACCGCGCCCGCGTTGAGGATGGACTGCATGTCGTGCTCGCTGACGCCCCACTCCTCGCGGAGGCGGTTGCGGCGCACGCGCGGCATCTCCGGGAGGGCGGCGCGCAGCTCCTCGACCCAGGCGCGGGCCGGGGCGACGGGGACCAGGTCGGGCTCCGGGAAGTACCGGTAGTCCTCGGCGTTGTCCTTGATGCGGCCGGCCGTGGTAGAGCCGTCCTCCTCGTGGAAGTGCCGGGTCTCCTGCACGATGGAGCCGCCGGACGAGAGCACCGCCGCGTGGCGCTGGATCTCGAAGCGGGCAGCGCGCTCGACGGAGCGCAGCGAGTTGACGTTCTTCGTCTCCGAACGGGTGCCGAATTCCTTCGTACCGTTCGGGCGCAGCGACAGGTTCACGTCGCAGCGCATCTGGCCCTTGTCCATGCGGGCCTCGGAGACGCCGAGCGCCTTGATGACCTCGCGGAGCTCGGCCACGTACGCCTTGGCGACCTCGGGGGCACGCTCGCCGGCGCCCTCGATCGGCTTGGTGACGATCTCGATGAGGGGGATGCCGGCGCGGTTGTAGTCCAGCAGGGAGTGGGACGCGCCGTGGATACGGCCGGTGGCGCCGCCGACGTGCAGCGACTTGCCGGTGTCCTCCTCCATGTGGGCGCGCTCGATCTCGACGCGGAAGACCTCGCCGTCCTCCAGCTGGACGTCCAGGTAGCCGTTGAAGGCGATGGGCTCGTCGTACTGGGAGGTCTGGAAGTTCTTCGGCATGTCCGGATAGAAGTAGTTCTTCCGGGCGAAGCGGCACCACTCGGCGATCTCGCAGTTCAGCGCGAGGCCGATCTTGACGGCGGACTCGACGCCGATCGCGTTGACGACCGGCAGCGAGCCGGGGAGACCGAGGCAGGTGGGGCAGGTCTGCGAGTTGGGCTCGGCGCCCAGCTCGGTGGAGCAGCCGCAGAACATCTTGGTCTTGGTGCCGAGCTCGACATGGACCTCGAGGCCCATGACGGGGTCGTACGACGCGAGGGCGTCTTCGTACGACAGCAGTTCGGTGAAGGTGGTCACGGTGAAACTTTCCCTCTCAGCCCAGCAGGACGTCGTCGTCGCCCAGGCGCTTCAGCTCGCGGTACAGGATCGCGAGCCCGGTGACGATGGCGGCGGCGGACACGACGGCGTCGACGAGCTGGAGCGTGTCGTGCTCGGTGCGGGCCTTGCGCACCTGCTTGATCACACTGAAGGCACCGAAGGCGGTGGTGCCCATCGACAGGTAGGTCCCGGTCTTCGACTTCTTGAAGCCCTTGGCCTTGGACAGCGCACTCGAACTCACAGCGACGGAGCCTCCTCAAGCAGCGGGTGGCCCCAGCGCTCGACGAAGGCGGCCTCGACGGCCGCGCCGACCTTGTACAGACGGTCGTCCTTCATCGCCGGGGCGATGATCTGCAGACCGACCGGGAGACCGTCCTCCGGGGCCAGGCCGCAGGGCAGCGACATGGCGGAGTTGCCGGCCAGGTTGGTCGGGATGGTGCAAATGTCCGCGAGGTACATCGCCAGCGGGTCGTCGGTGCGCTCACCGATGGCGAAGGCGGTCGTCGGGGTCGTCGGGGAGACGATCACGTCGACCTGCTCGAAGGCCTTCTCGAAGTCCTTCGTGATGAGCGTGCGGACCTTCTGGGCGGAGCCGTAGTACGCGTCGTAGTAGCCGGAGCTGAGCGCGTACGTGCCGAGGATGACGCGGCGCTTGACCTCGTCGCCGAAGCCGGCTTCGCGGGTCAGGGCGGTGACGTCCTCGGCGGACCTCGTACCGTCGTCGCCGACGCGCAGGCCGTAGCGCATCGCGTCGAAGCGGGCCAGGTTCGAGGAGCACTCGGACGGCGCGATCAGGTAGTACGCGGCCATCGCGAGGTCGAAGGACGGGCAGTCCACCTCGACGATCTCGGCGCCGAGCTCCTTGAGGAGCTCCACCGACTCGTCGAAGCGCTGGGTGACGCCGGCCTGGAAGCCCTCGCCGCGGAACTGCTTGACCACGCCGACGCGCATGCCCGCGACGGAGCCGTTGCGGGCGGCCTCGACGACCGGCGGGACCGGGGCGTCGATGGAGGTGGAGTCGAGCGGGTCGTGGCCGGCGATGACCTCGTGGAGGAGGGCCGCGTCCAGGACCGTGCGGGCGCAGGGGCCGCCCTGGTCGAGGGAGGAGGAGAAGGCCACCATGCCGTAGCGGGAGACGCCGCCGTAGGTGGGCTTGACGCCGACGGTGCCGGTGACGGCGGCGGGCTGGCGGATGGAGCCGCCGGTGTCCGTGCCGATCGCGAGCGGGGCCTGGAAGGCGGCCAGGGCGGCCGCGGAGCCGCCGCCGGAGCCACCGGGGATCTTGGTGAGGTCCCAGGGGTTTCCGGTGGGGCCGTACGCGCTGTTCTCGGTGGAGGACCCCATGGCGAACTCGTCCATGTTGGTCTTGCCGAGGATGACGACGTCGGCTTCCTTGAGCTTGCGCGTCAGGGTGGCGTCGTAGGGCGGGATCCAGCCTTCGAGGATCTTCGAACCGACGGTGGTCGGTACGCCGACCGTGGTGAAGATGTCCTTGAGGGCGAGCGGGACGCCGGCCAGCGGGCCGAGCTCCTCGCCCGCGGCGCGCTTGGCGTCGACGGCGCGGGCCTGGGCGAGGGCGCCCTCGCGGTCGACGTGGAGGAAGGCGTGGACCTTCTCGTCGGTCGCGTCGATGCGGGCGAGGTGTGCCTCGGTGACCTCGACGGCCGTGAGCTCGCCGGAGGCGATCTTCTCGGCGGTCTCGGCGGCGGTCAGCTTGATGATGTGGGTGTCAGCCATGGTGATTAGTCCTCCCCCAGGATCTGCGGCACCTTGAAACGCTGCTGCTCCTGGGCGGGAGCGCCGGAAAGCGCCTGCTCGGGGGTGAGCGAGGGACGGACCTCGTCCGCGCGCATGACGTTCGTCAGCGGGAGCGGGTGGGAGGTCGGCGGGACGTCTTGGTCGGCGACCTCGGAAACGCGGGCGACCGCGCCGATGATGTCGTCGAGCTGTCCGGCGAAGTGGTCGAGCTCTTCGCTCTTCAGCTCCAGACGCGCCAGCCGAGCGAGGTGGGCGACCTCCTCGCGCGTGATGCCAGGCATGCAGCGATCCTCTGGGGGTGGTGAGTGTGTAGTTTCGGGCCCAATCCTATGGGGCCCGGCCCCGGACCCGGTAAACGGTTTGCCGCAGGCCTGCGGCAAAGGGCGGGTGTGCCGCTGCGCGGAGCCGTCTCCCCGCCCCGCCCTTCGCCCGTTCCCCAGGGCTCCGCCCCGAACCCCGTTCCGGGGGCTCCGCCCCCGCACCCCCGTGCCTCAAACGCCGGCGGGGCTGGAATTTCGCTGCGCGAGATCCAGCCCGCGCGGCGGCCCACCGCCCGCACCCGACGCCCGGGCGGGACCGGACCGGCCCCGCCCGGGCCCCGCGGGGAACCGCTACGGGGCCGGGGTGTCGGCCGTGGCGGCGAGTTCCGCCGTGATGTCCGCCGGGCGGCGCCAGCCGCGCTCGCCCCGGGCCAGGAGCCAGGCCGTGGCCTCCTGGGGCGGCATGGCGGCGGCGACGAGCCAGCCCTGGACCGCGTCGCAGCCCAGGTCCCGCAGGCGCTCCCACGTCTCGTCGTCCTCCACGCCCTCCGCGACGACCAGGAGGCCCAGGGAGTGGGCCAGGTCCACCGTGCAGCGGACGATCTCCGCGTCCTGGGCGTCGACCGCCAGGCGGGCGACGAAGGAGCGGTCGATCTTCAGCTCGCTCACCGGGAGGCGGCGCAGGTGGACCAGGGAGGAGTAGCCCGTGCCGAAGTCGTCCAGGGACATCTTCACGCCGTGGCCGGTCAGGCCGGCCATGGTGTCGGCCGCGCGCTGCGGGTCCTCCAGGAGGACGTGTTCCGTTATCTCCAGCTGGAGGCCGCTCGCGGGGACCCCGTGGCGGGCCAGGCGGGCGGCCACGGCGCCCGCGAAGCCGGGGGTGTGCACGTCGCGCGGGGAGACGTTGACCGCGACCGGGACCTTCAGGCCCTGGGCGCGCCAGCGGGCGACCTGGGCCAGGGCGGTCTCCAGGACGTACTCGGTCAGGTGCGGCATCAGCCCGGAGGTCTCGGCGATGGCGATGAACTCGTCGGGAGGGACGCGGCCGCGTTCCGGGTGGACCCAGCGGACCAGGGCCTCCAGTCCGGCGACCTGGCCGTCGAAGCGGACCTTGGGCTGGTAGTGGAGCTCGACCTCGCCGGCGTCCAGGGCGCGCCGGAGGTCGCCGAGGAGGCCGAGGCGGTCGGGGGTGTTGCTGTCGCGCTTCGACTCGTAGACCTCGACGCCCGTGCGGTCCCGCTTGGCCTGGTACATGGCGACGTCGGCCCGGCGCAGCAGGCCCTCCGCGTCCAGGGCGTGGTCCGGGAAGACGGCGAGGCCCGCGCTGGCCTCCAGGACGAGGGTCAGCCCGTCCAGGTCCAGCGGGGAGCTGAGCTCGGCGACCAGGTGGCGGGCGACCCGCTGGGCGCTGGTGGTGGAGTCGGTGGTGGGGAGGAGGACGGCGAACTCGTCGCCGCCCAGGCGGGCCGCCTCCGCCTCATCGGGGAGGGCCTGGCGCAGCCGGGCCGCGATCTGCAGCAGGAGGCGGTCGCCGGCGAGGTGGCCCAGGGTGTCGTTGACGGCGCGGAAGCGGTCCAGGTCGATCAGCACGAGGGCCGAGCGGGTGCCCAAACGTTCAGCCTCGTCGAGGGCGGCCCAGGTCCGCTCCAGCAGCCACTGCCGGTTCGGCAGCCCGGTCAGCGGGTCGCGCAGCTGTTCCTCGGCGCGGGCGCGGGCGATCCACAGGGTGGAGTCCAGGGCGATGAGCGGCACGGCGAACAGCGGCAGCAGCACCGGCTGGGTGCTGGCGACCACGCAGATCAGGGGGGCGATGCCGAGCAGCGCCGCCGCGACCAGGGCCTGGCGCAGGAGGGCCGTGCGGGCCACCGTGGGCAGGCCGCCGCCGGGCGGGGTGAGCGCGAACCACAGCAGGACGCGGGTGACGAGGAGGTAGGAGACGGCGACCAGGGCCACCTCGGGTGCGGCCGCCAGGTCCCAGGTGGTGGGCTGCCAGGGTGACTCCACGGTCGGCGCGTCGCCGAAGGCGGCCAGGACGAGGGCGCCCGCGCCGATGCCGAGGATGTCGACGGAGCCGTGCAGCAGCCCCTGCCGCCACCGGTGCCGGCGTGCGGCCCCGACGAGGGTGACCACGGCGAGCGAGACGAGTCCGGCGGGGACCCAGCCGTAGAGGATGAGCACGCCGAGGGTGAGGGCGGCGCCCGAGCCCGTACCGCCCCACCAGCGGTCGCGGCCGAGGGCGACGAGGTGGCCCACGATGATGCCGGTGAGCAGGGCCAGCGCCCAGCCGACCGCGCCGCCCGGGAACAGCGACTGACGGGCGGTCAGGGCGGAGACGATCCCGCCCACGAGCAGCACGGCGGCGGAGCCCACGACGACGGCGGGCAGCACGGTGCGCCGCTGGTCTCCCGCTCCGGTGTCCAGGGGGCGGGTCTGCGGTGTCCTGGCACGCAGGACACCGAGCCGGCCCACCCGCAAGGACGGGGGGTCCCCGCCGAGTTCAGGTGACGGGTCGGCGCTTTCGGTGGGTTTCATGCCCGTCCCTCTCACAGCCGGCGATGCCGATGTCGCGCGATGGCCCCGATGTCATGCCATCACGGCTGGAAGGCACATCAGGCAGCCGCGCACGACAGGCGCACCCCACAACAGTAGGACGGGAGAGGCTCCCAGGGGCAGCAGTCGGCGGTGGTTGCCCGAATGCGACCCAGCCATCCTCATCAGTACGGTATCCGCCGAACGGGTGAGTTTGGACCAGGACCCCCCGTCACCCCACCGATGATCCGACAGCTCACCGGCCCTCGACCAGCCATGTACCGGCCGTTTACCACCGGGCGCCGCGCCGGGGCGTGCGCCCGCCCGTACGGCCGCACGCCGCGCATCCGTTCGCGGTACTACTGCCCTTCGCCGCCGCCGTCCAGCGGAAGGGCCGCCTCCAGGGCCGCTTCGGGCCCCTGTTCGAGCAGGACCTCGAAGCCGGCGTCGTCGAGGACCGGGAGCTTCAGCTGGACGGCCTTGTCGTACTTCGAGCCGGGGTTGTCACCGACCACGACGAAGGAGGTCTTCTTCGACACCGAGCCGGTGACCTTGGCGCCGCGGCTCTGCAGGGCCTCCTTGGCGCCGTCCCGGGTGTGGTTCCGGAGGGTGCCCGTCACGACGACGGTCAGGCCCTCCAGGGGGCGCGGGCCCTCCTCCTCGCCGGAGCCCTCCTCCTCCATCCGCACGCCGGCCGCCCGCCACTTGCGCAGGATCTCCTGGTGCCAGTCGACGGCGAACCATTCCTTGAGGGAGGCGGCGATGATCGCGCCGACGCCCTCGGTCGCGGTGAGCTCCTCCTCGGTGGCCTGTTCGATGCGGTCGATCGACCGGAACTCGCGGGCGAGGGCCTCCGCGGCGACCGGGCCGACGTGCCGGATGGACAGGCCGTTGATGATGCGGGCCAGCGGGCGGTGCTTGGCCGCCGCGATGTTCTCCAGCATCGCCAGGGCGTTCTTCTTCGGCTCGCCCTTCTGGTTGGCGAAGACCGTGACGATCTTCTCCTGGCCCGTCTTCGGGTCCCGCTTGGGCAGTCCGCTGTCCGGGTCGAGGACGTACGCCTTGATGGGCAGCAGCTGCTCGATGGTGAGGTCGAAGAGGTCCCCCTCGTCGAGCAGCGGCGGCTGCGCCGGCTCCAGCGGGCCGGTGAGGGCGGCGGCGGCCACCATGCCGAAGCTCTCGATGTCCAGGGACTGCCGGCCGGCCAGGTAGAAGAGGCGCTCGCGCAACTGGGCTGGGCAGGTCTGCCCGTTGGGGCAGCGGACGTCGATGTCGCCTTCCTTCATCGGGCGCAGGGCCGTCCCGCACTCGGGGCACTCGGTCGGCATCACGAACTCCCGCTCGCTGCCGTCCCGCAGGTCCACCACCGGCCCGAGGATCTCGGGGATGACGTCGCCCGCCTTGCGCAGGACGACGGTGTCCCCGATGAGGACGCCCTTGGCCTTGACGACCTCCTGGTTGTGCAGGGTCGCGAACTCCACCTCGGAGCCGGCCACCGTCACCGGCTCGACCTGGGCGTACGGGGTGACGCGCCCGGTGCGGCCGACGCCCACCCTGATGTTGATCAGCTTGGTGTTGACCTCTTCGGGGGCGTACTTCCAGGCGATCGCCCAGCGCGGGGCGCGGGCGGTGGAGCCGAGCCGGCCCTGGAGGGCGATCTCGTCGAGCTTGACGACGACGCCATCGATCTCGTGCTCCACGGAGTGCCGGTCCTCGCCGAAGCGGGTGATGAACGCGCGCACCTCCGCCAGGGAGGACACCACGGCGTTGTGCCGGGCGGTGGGCAGGCCCCACTCGCGCAGCAGCTCGTAGGCCTGCGACTGGCGCTCGATCTCGAAGCCCTCGCGGGCGCCGATGCCGTGCACCACCATGTGCAGCGGGCGGGTGGCGGTGACCTTGGGGTCCTTCTGGCGCAGGGAGCCGGCCGCCGCGTTGCGCGGGTTGGCGAAGGGCTTGCCCTCGGCCTCCACCAGACGGGCGTTGAGCTCCTCGAACTTCTCCATCGGGAAGTACACCTCGCCGCGGATCTCGACGAGGGCCGGGACCCGGTCCCCCTTGAGGCGGTCCGGGATCTCGGCGATGGTGCGGACGTTGGGCGTGATGTCCTCGCCGGTGCGGCCGTCGCCGCGGGTGGCGGCGCGGGTGAGGCGGCCGTTCTCGTAGGTGAGGTTGACGGCGAGGCCGTCCACCTTGAGCTCGCACAGGTAGTGGTAGTCCGGGGTGTTCACGTCACGGGCGACCCGGTCGGCCCAGGCGGACAGTTCCTCGTCGTCGAAGGCGTTGTCGAGGGAGAGCATGCGCTCGCGGTGCTCGACGGAGGCGAAGTCCGTCTCGTACGCCCCGGCCACCTTCTGGGTGGGCGAGTCGGGCGTGCGCAGCTCGGGGTACTGCTCCTCCAGGGCCTCCAGCGAGCGCAGCAGCTGGTCGAACTCGGCGTCGCTGACGACCGGCTGGTCGTTCACGTAGTACCGGAAGCGGTGCTCCTCGACCTGCTCGGCGAGCAGCTGGTGCTGCTCGCGCGCAGCCGTCGGTACTGCCGTGTCCTGCTGTTCGGCTGCCATGCCGTGTCCTCCCGTGGCCCGTCCTCGACCGTCACTCAGGGTTGTCTGCGAGTGACCTCGCCGCCCTGACGCAGTGGGCCTGCACCGCACGGGCGTAGGCGGGCGAGGCGCCCGCCAGACCGCACGAAGGGGTGACCACGACGGACTCGGCGAGAGTCCCCGGAGCCAGCCCCAGCCTGCGCCAGAGCTTCCTGACACCCATGACGCTACCGCCCGGGTCCGACAACGGGCCGTCGGTGCCCGGCACCACTCCGGCGAAGAGTTTCATCCCGCCTTCGACGGCTTCGCCGATGGCGTCGTCCTCGCGCTCGGTGAGCAGGGAGAAATCGAACGAGACGGCCGCGGCACCGGCCCGGCGCAGCAGCGCGAAGGGGACGTCGGGCGCGCAGGAGTGGACGACGACCTCCCCGTCGTGGACGGAGAACAGGTCGCGCAGGGCGCTCTCGACGACCTGCCGGTCGACCGCCCGGTAGGTGCGGTAGCCGCTGGCGGAGCGCACCCGGCCGCGCAGGACGGCGGTGAGCGAGGGCTCGTCGTACTGGAGGACGACCTCGGCTCCCGGGACGCGCTTGCGGACGTCGGCGAGGTGGCCGCGCAGGCCCTCGGCGAGGGAGGCGGCGAGGTCGCGGCAGGCTCCGGCGTCCTGGAGGACGGCCTCGCCGCCGTGCAGTTCGAGGGCGGCGGCCAGCGTCCAGGGCCCGACGGCCTGGACCTTCAGCCTGCCGGTGTACCCCTGGGTGAACTCCTCCAGCGCGTCGAGGTCCTCGCCGAGCCAGGAGCGGGCCCGCCGGGTGTCGCGGCCGGGGCGGTCGCTGATCCGCCAGCCGCTGGGCTCGACGTGGGCGTACAGGTCGACGAGCAGCCCGAGGGAGCGGCCGATCATGTCGGCACCGGGTCCGCGGGCGGGCAGTTCGGGCAGGTACGGGAAGTCCTCGAAGGAGCCCGTGGCGGTCTTGGCGGCCTCGCGGGCGTCGCCGCCCGGCAGGGATCCGACGCCGGTGGCGCCCGCGGTCATCGGCCGGGCCTGACGCTCAGGTCGTTGACCTCGGCGTCGCGCGGCAGGTCGACGGCCATGACGATGGTGGTGGCCACGGACTCGGGGTCGATCCAGGCGGAGGGGTCGTACTCCTTGCCCTCCTGCGAGTGGACCTTGGCCTGCATGGGGCTGGCGGTGCGGCCGGGGTAGACCGAGGTGACGCGGATGCCGTTGGCCTTCTCCTCCCCGCGCAGGGAGTCGGCGAGGGCCTTGAGGCCGTGCTTGGAGGCGGCGTAGGCGCTCCACTCGGCGTGGGCGTTGAGGCCGGCGCCGGAGTTCACGAAGACGACGGTCGCCTTGGAGGCCCGCAGGGTGGGCAGCAGCAGGCGGGTGACCTCGGCGGGGGCGATCAGGTTGACGTTGAGCTGCTGGTGCCAGGTCTTGGGGCGCAGCTCGCCGACGGGGCCGAGGTCGACGATCCCGGCGATGTGCAGGAGGGAGTCGATCCGCTCGGGCATCGGCTGCTTGGAGAAGGCCCAGGAGAGCCGGTCGGGGTCCGCGAGGTCGCCGACGAGGGTCCGGGCTCCGGGGTAGCGCTCGACGAGCTGCCGGGCGCGGGCGGCGTCGCGGGCGAGCAGGACGAGGTCGTCGCCCCGGGCGTGCAGGCGGGCGGCGACGGCGGCACCGATGCCGGAGCCGGCGCCGGTGATCAGGTGAGTAGGCATACGGCCCATGCTCGCACCCCGGGGCGGGTACCGGGCCCGCCACCCGGGGCGGGCCGGGGCGCGCGGTGTCAGAGCCCCGCGGACTCGCGGAGGGCGGCGGCCGTCTTCGTGGCGTCGTAGCCCGCCGGGACGCCGTCGACGAGGAGGATGTCGCCGGGGATGTGCCGGGTGCGCAGCGGCAGGATCTCCTGGTAGGCCGGGGAGGCGTACCAGGCGCGGGCGCGCTCGATGTCCGGGAAGGCGATGATCACGAGGTCGCCGGGGAAGGAGCCCTCCAGTACCTCGACCGGGTTGCCGTGGACGAGGAAGCGGCCCTCGAAGGGGGCCATGGTCGACTGGATCTCCTCGATGTAGCGGAGGACGTCCTCGTTCATGGTCGAGGGGCGTATGTGGCCGATGGCGTACGCGGTCATGTCTGGCTCCGATTCCCTTGCCCGGACGGCTTGTCGATCTCATCCTGGCAGCGCGCGGAGGACCGGTCGATTACCTCCGGGGTCATGTGTCACACGGGCCGGCGGGCCTCGGCGGGCACGGCCGGCCGGAAGGTGCGGCGGTAGGCGATCGGGGAGACGCCGAGGGACGCGCGCATGTGCTGGCGCAGGGAGTTCGCGGTGCCGAAGCCCGCGCGGTGGGCGACCAGGTCGACGGGCAGGTCGCTGGACTCCAGCAGGTCGCGGGCGACTTCGAGCCGCTGGGCGGTCAGCCACTGCACCGGGGTCATGCCGACCTCGTCGCGGAAGCGGCGGGTGAAGGTGCGCAGGCTCATCCGGGCGTGGGCCGCGAGTTCGGCGAGGCTGACCGGTTCGGCGAGGCGCTCCAGGGCCCAGGCCCGGGTGGCGGTGGTGGTGGCGACCGTGGGCTCGGGGACGGGGCGGTCGATGTACTGGGCCTGCCCGCCGTCGCGCCAGGGCGGTACGACGCACATCCGGGCGGCCCGGTTGGTGACGGCGGCGCCGTGGTCGCGGCGGATCAGGTGCAGGCACAGGTCGACGCCGGCGGAGACCCCGGCCGAGGTCAGGACGTCCCCGTCGTCGACGAAGAGCACGTCCTCGTCGACGCGGACCTTCGGGTAGGCCGTGCGGAACTCCCGGGCGAGGTTCCAGTGGGTGGTGGCGGGCCGGCCGTCGAGGAGCCCGGCGGCGGCGAGGACGTAGGAGCCGGTGCAGATGGACACCAGGCGGGTGCCGGGGCGGATGCCCGCGATGGCCGCGGCGACGGCGGGCGGCAGCGGCCCGCCCCGGCCCAGCTCGGGCATGGCGTGGGTGGGCGGGACGATCACGGTGTCGGCGGCGGCGAGGGCTTCGGGCCCGGCGGCGGGCTGGAGGGCGAAGCCGGAGTCGCTGGGCACGGGGAGGCCGTCGGCGGTGCAGACGACGACCTCGTAGAGGGCCTGGCCGTCCTCGTCCACGGCGCTGCCGAAGACCCGGGAGGGGATGCCCAGCTCGAACGGGGGGAAGCCCGGCAGGGCCAGCACCGCGACCAGGTGCCTGCCGCCGGCGCCGCTCCCGGTGCGGGTCTCGCCCTCGACGCCGTCCCGTGCCTCACTCATGGCCAGATCCTGTCACATAGTGGCCAAACGGCCAACACTGCGGAGGTGCGCGGTGCCCCAATCTGAGACATGCCGCCGGGAAAGAGCCCGGAATCAGAGGCAAACGGATGGAATGAGGCATACGGACATGCGCGCGATCGTCGTGAACGAGTGGGGCGGCCCGGAGAACCTGGTCGAGCGGGAGATCGACCGGCCCGAGCCCGGTCTCGGCGAGGTCCTCGTCCGGGTCCACGCGGCCGGCGTGAACCCGGTCGACTGGAAGACCCGGGCCAGCGGGGGCCTGATCGCCTGGGGCGAGACCCCGATCGTGGGCTGGGACGTGTCCGGCACGGTCGAGGCGGTCGGCCCCGGCGTCACCCTCTTCGCCCCCGGCGACGAGGTGTACGGGATGCCGCACTTCCCGCGCCAGGCGGGCGGCTACGCCGAATACGCGGTGGCCCCGGCCCGGCAGCTGGCGGCGAAGCCCGCCTCGCTGAGCCACGTCGAGGCCGCGGCGCTGCCGCTGGCCGCGCTGACCGCCTGGCAGGCCCTGGTGGACACCGCGGACGTGCGTCCCGGCGAGCGGGTCCTGGTCCACGCGGCGGCCGGCGGCGTCGGGCACCTGGCGGTGCAGATCGCCAAGGCGCGCGGGGCGTACGTGATCGGCACGGCCAGCGCGGGCAAGCACGAGCTGCTGCGGGCGCTGGGCGCGGACGAGGTCGTGGACTACCGGGCCGTGGCCTTCGAGGACGTCGTCTCGGACGTGGACGTGGTCCTGGACGGCCTCGGCGGCGAGGTCGCCGAGCGCTCCCTGGCGGTGCTGCGCGAGGGGGGCCGGCTGGTCACCCTGCCCGGCCCGGACGACGTCCCGGCCGACACCCGCGGCTTCCGCGCCGACTGGGTGCTGGTCGAGCCGGACCGGCTGGGGCTGCGCGAGATCGCGGCGCTGGCCGACGGCGGCGCGCTGAAGCCGCTCGTGGAGGCGGTGCTGCCGCTGGAGCGGGCCGCCGAGGCCCATGAGCTCGGCGAGCGGGGCCGGACCACCGGCAAGATCGTCCTGACGGTGGCCTAGCAGGGCCTCAGGCGGAGGCGGCGGTGGCGGTGGCCCGGGTGGTCGCCGCGATGGTGGCGGAGCCGACCACGCGGGTGCCGTCGTAGAGCACGATCGCCTGGCCGGGGGCCACGCCGCGGACCGGCTCGGCGAAGCGGACGCGCAGCTCGCCGTCCACGACCTCGGCGAAGACCTCCGTCTCGCCGCCGTGGGCGCGCAGCTGGGCGGTGTAGGTGCCCGCGGGGGCGGCGGCGGAGCCGCACCAGCGGGGGCGGATCGCGGTGAGGGCGGTGACGTCGAGGGCCTCGGCGGGACCGACGGTGACGGTGTTGTTCACCGGCGAGATGTCGAGGACGTAGCGGGGCTTGCCGTCGGGGGCGGGGTGACCGATGCGCAGGCCCTTGCGCTGGCCGATGGTGAAGCCGTACGCCCCGTCGTGGGTGCCGACCTTCTCGCCGGTCGCCCCGTCGACGATGTCGCCCTCGGCCTTGCCCAGGCGCTTCGCGAGGAAGCCCTGGGTGTCGCCGTCGGCGATGAAGCAGATGTCGTGGCTGTCGGGCTTCTTCGCCACGGCCAGGCCCCGGCGCTCGGCCTCGGCGCGGATCTCGTCCTTGGTGGTGACCGTGTCGCCCAGCGGGAAGAGGGCGTGGGCCAGCTGCTTCTCGTCGAGGACGCCGAGGACGTAGGACTGGTCCTTGGCCATGTCGGAGGCGCGGTGCATCTCGCGGGTGCCGTCCTCCTTCTCGACGATGGTCGCGTAGTGGCCCGTGCAGACGGCGTCGAAGCCGAGGGCGAGGGCCTTGTCGAGGAGCGCCGCGAACTTGATCTTCTCGTTGCAGCGCAGGCAGGGGTTCGGGGTGCGCCCGGCCTCGTACTCGGCGACGAAGTCCTCGACGACGTCCTCGCGGAAGCGCTCGGCGAGGTCCCAGCAGTAGAAGGGGATGCCGATGACGTCGGCGGCGCGGCGGGCGTCGCGGGAGTCCTCGATGGTGCAGCAGCCGCGGGCGCCGGTCCGGAAGGACTGGGGGTTCGCGGAGAGCGCCAGGTGGACGCCCGTGACGTCGTGCCCGGCCTCGACCGCGCGCGCGGCGGCGACGGCGGAGTCCACGCCGCCGGACATGGCGGCGAGGACGCGGAGGGGGCGGGCGGTGCGCGGCAGGTTCTCAGTCATAGCGCCTTCCAGGGTACGGGGAACCGCGCGGGGTCACGGCGCGTTGTCGGCGGTGGGGGGTGGATCACATGACCGAAGAGGGCGCGAAGGCGAAGGGCGGGGGCCGGACCCGGCGGGCGGTGCTGTTCGGCGTACTCGGGGTTCTCGGCGTGGGGGCTCTGGCGGCGCAGGACGAGCTCCGGCGGGCCTGGTGGCTGCTGCCGGGGGTGGCCAAGCCGCGCAAGGAGGGGGAGGTGGACTCCCCCGGGGCGGGCTGGACGGCGGCCTCGCCGGCGAACTGGCGGATGGCGGACCGGCCCGACGACTACCGGGTGGACCGGATCGTCGTGCATGTCACACAGGGGGACTTCGCCTCGTCGGTGGACGCGTTCAAGAACCCCTTCCACAAGGCGTCGGCGCACTACATAGTCCGCCAGGACGGGCACGTGGAGCAGATGGTGCGCGAGCTGGACGTCGCCTTCCACGCCGGGAACCGGTCCATGAACGAGCGCAGCGTCGGCATCGAGCACGAGGGCTTCGTCGACCGCCCGCAGGACTTCACGGACGCGATGTACGCGGCGTCGGCGCGGCTGGCGGCGGACGTCTGCCGGAGGTATCACATACCGGTCGACCGCACGCACTTCCTGGGCCACTCCGAGGTCCCGGGCGCCGACCACACCGACCCGGGACCGCACTGGGACTGGGACCGCTACCTGCGGACGGTCCGGGAGGAGCTCGCCCGGACCGCTCCCGCGCAGGGCGGCTAGCTGAGGCCGGCCGTGCGGGCCCGGGCCACCGCCGGGCCGATGGCCGCCGCGACCGCCGCCACGTCCTCCTTGGTGGAGGTGTGCCCCAGGGAGAAGCGGAGGGTGCCGCGGGCCAGCTGGGGGTCGGTGCCGGTCGCGAGCAGGACGTGGCTGGGCTGGGCGACGCCCGCCGTGCAGGCGGAGCCGGTCGAGCACTCGATGCCCTGCGCGTCCAGGAGCAGCAGCAGGGAGTCGCCCTCGCAGCCGGGGAAGCTGAAGTGGGCGTTGGCCGGGAGCCGGTCCTCGGGGTCCCCGCCGAGGACGGCGTCGGGGACGGCCGCCAGGACGGCGCCGATCAGCTCGTCGCGCAGCGCGCCGACCTCGGCGGCGAACCGCTCGCGCCGCTCGGCGGCGAGGACGGCCGCCACCGCGAAGGAGGCGATGGCGGGCACGTCGAGGGTCCCGGAGCGGACGTGCCGCTCCTGGCCGCCGCCGTGCAGCACGGGGACGGGGGTCTGGTCGCGGCCGAGGAGCAGGGCGCCGATGCCGTACGGGCCGCCGATCTTGTGGCCGCTGACGGTCATGGCGGCGAGCCCGCTGTCGCCGAAGCGGACGTCGAGCTGTCCGACGGCCTGGACGGCGTCGGAGTGCAGCGGGACGCCGTGCTCGCGGGCGACGGCGGCGAGTTCGCGGACCGGCATGACGGTGCCGATCTCGTTGTTGGCCCACATGACGGTGGCCAGGGCGATGTCGTCGGGGCCCCGCTCGACGGCCTCCCGGAAGGCCTCGGGGCGGACCCGGCCGTGGTGGTCGACGGGGAGGTACTCGACGTCGGCCCCTTCGTGCTCGGCGAGCCAGTGCACGGCGTCGAGGACGGCGTGGTGCTCGACGGGGCTGGCGAGGATGCGGGTGCGGGCCGGGTCGGCGTCGCGGCGGGCCCAGTAGAGGCCTTTGACGGCGAGGTTGTCGGCCTCGGTGCCGCCGGCGGTGAAGACCACCTCGCTGGGGCGGGCGCCGAGCGCTTCGGCGAGGGCCTCGCGGGCCTCCTCGACGGTGCGGCGGGCGCGGCGGCCGGCGGCGTGCAGGGAGGAGGCGTTACCGGTGGCGGCGAACTGCGCGGTCATCGCCGCGGCGGCTTCCGGGAGCATCGGCGTGGTCGCGGCGTGGTCGAGGTAGGCCATGATTTTTTGATTCTACGAGTCCCCCGCCCCGCCCGTCCGCGCCCGGGGGCGGTTGGTCCGACCACCGCGGGGCCCGGGGGCGGCGGCCGGCCGGTGCCGCCCGGGGGCGGCCGGGCGGGCGCGGGCCCGCCCGCCGGCGCCGCGAGGGGGCGGCGGCCGGCCCCGGTCAGGGCAGGCGCGGCGCCCGGGCCAGCTGGCGGGACTGGGCGACCAGCCGGTCGGCCGAGTCCCAGACCTCCGCGTCCTCCTCCAGGAAGCCGCCCGCCAGGTTGCGGGTGACGATGCCGATGCGGAGGGGGCCCGGGGCCGGGCGGTGGCGGACGTGGGTGGTGAGCTCGACCGTCGGGGCCCAGCCGAGGAGGCCGAGGTCGAAGGCGGTCGGGGGCAGGGCGTCCACCGCGAGCAGCAGCGACAGCGGGTCCGCGTCACGGCCGTCCGCCAGCTCGAACCAGGCCCGCATCTCGCCCTTGCCCGACGGCGCCCCGACGGCCCAGCCCGCCGTCGCCGGGTCCAGCCGCAGCCGGAGCCGGTCCACGATGGCGCTGCTGCCGGGGATCGGGGCCGGGCCCGCCTCGGCGCCGAGGCAGTCCTCGTAGGGCGGGATGGCGGGGGGCAGCGCCACGGTGTGGACGCTGTCGGGGAGCGAGGAGAGCTCCCCGTAGGAGGCGAGGACGCGGATGCGCTCGACCTCGGCGCCGCTCTCGTCGTACTGGAACAGCGAGGCCTGGCCGGTGGAGAGGGTGCGGCCGACCCTGACGATCTCGGTGCGGATCACGGCGGGGCCGGGCACGGAGGAGGTCAGGTAGTGGGCGGAGACGGTGAAGGGGTCCGGGTGCGGCAGGGCCGCCGACAGGGCCCGGCCGACCAGGGCCAGCAGATAGCCGCCGTTCACGGCGGTGATGATCGTCCAGCCGGCGGAGAGCTCCGCGTCGTAGACACCGGGCTCGCCCGCGCGGGGCGTGATGGTGGTGTCGCGGTCGAATTCGCTGTCGCCGATGGATGCCTGGGCCGCTGCGTGTGACATGGCGACGACGGTACACGCGGAAGCTACTAAGCGGTAGCTTTTGTTTTGACGGTGGAGGACCTAGGGTTCTTCGGCCACCGAGGAGCGGCGGTTCCAGGCCAGCGGGGCGCGCCAGTGGTACTGCATGGCGAGGATGCGCAGGACGAACGTGGTGACGATCGCGAGGGCGGTCGTCATGGCGTTCAGGACGTCGAAGCTGATGAAGAGGGCCACCATCGAGGCGCCGACGACGGCGGGGACGGCGTACATCTCGCGGTCGCGCAGCAGTGAGGGGACCTCGTTGGCGAGGACGTCGCGCAGGACGCCGCCGCCGACGGCGGTGGCCACGCCCAGGGCGGCGGAGGAGGTCAGCCCGAGGCCGTACTCGTAGGCCTTGGTGGTGCCCGACACGCAGAACAGGCCGAGGCCGGCGGCGTCGCAGACGTTGATGGCCCGGTTGATGCGCTGCACCTCGGGGTGCAGGAAGAAGACGAGCGCGGCGGCGAGCAGGGGCGTCACGAAGAAGCTGAGCTCGCCGAAGGCGGCGGGCGGGACGGCGCCGATGCAGAGGTCGCGGAAGAGGCCGCCGCCGAGGGCGGTGACGAGCGCGAGGACGGCGATGCCGAAGACGTCGAAGTTCTTGCGGACCGCGAGGAGGGCGCCGGCGAGGGCGAAGACGAAGATGCCGGCGAGGTCCAGGGCGTGCTGGACTCCGGGCGGGAAGAGATCGTGGAGCACGCCTCATTGTCGCCCGGCGGGCGGGGCCGCTGGGACAGGAGCTCCGCCGGTGGGTGGGGCGGGGCCGGGGGCCGCTGCGCGGAGCAGTCCCCGACCCGCCCTTTCACCGTTTCCCGGGGCTCCGCCCCGGACACCGCGCCTCAAACGCCGCGGGGCCGGGGTCAGGCGTCGGCGGGGCTGGATTCCGCTGCGACCGGGGCGGCCTCCGCGTTCTCCGGGTGGTGGCAGGCGACCTCGTGGCCCGTCTTGAGGGGGACCAGCGGCGGGTCCTGGGTCTTGCAGACCTCCGTGGCCTTCCAGCACCGGGTGTGGAAGCGGCACCCGGCCGGCGGGGAGATCGGCGAGGGGACGTCGCCCTTGAGCAGGATGCGGCCGCTCTTGGCCCCGCGCCGCCGGGGGTCCGGGACCGGCACGGCGGAGAGCAGGGCGTTCGTGTACGGGTGCATGGGCGACTCGTACAGCGACTTGCGGTCGGCCAGCTCCACGATCTTGCCGAGGTACATCACCGCGATGCGGTCCGAGACGTGCCGGATGACCGACAGGTCGTGCGCGATGATCACGTAGGTGAGGCCGAGCTCCTGCTGGAGGTCGTCCAGCAGGTTGACCACCTGGGCCTGGATCGACACGTCCAGCGCCGAGACCGGCTCGTCCGCGACGACGAGCTTCGGCTTGAGGGCCAGGGCGCGGGCGATGCCGATGCGCTGGCGCTGGCCGCCCGAGAACTCGTGCGGGTAGCGGTTGTAGTGCTCCGGGTTCAGGCCGACCAGGGACAGCAGGCGCTGGACCTCCGCCTTGATCCCGCCCTCCGGGGTGACCCCCTGGAGGTGGAACGGGGCCGAGACGATCGCGCCGACCGTGTGGCGCGGGTTCAGGGAGCCGTACGGGTCCTGGAAGATCATCTGCACGTCGCGGCGCAGCGGGCGCATCCGGGAGACGCCGAGGTGCGTGATGTCCTGGCCCTCGAACTCGATGCGGCCGCCCGTCGGCTCCAGCAGGCGGGTGATGAGCCGGCCCATCGTCGACTTGCCGCAGCCGGACTCGCCGACGACGCCGAGCGTCTCACCGCGCCGGACCTCGAAGTCGATCCCGTCGACGGCCTTGACCGCTCCGGTCTGGCGGCGCAGCAGCCCCTTGTTGATGGGGAAGTGCTTGACCAGGCCGGAGACCTTCAGCAGGGTCTCCGGCTCGGAGGGCTTCGCGGAGGCGGGGGCGGAGGCGGGGGCGGCGTCCTTCTTCATGTCGGTCACAGCTTCGGCGCAATCTCTTCGGTCCAGATCCGGGTCCGCTCCTCCTGCGACATGTGGCAGGCGGACCAGTGCCGGCTGCCGTCCTCGGTGAGTTCGGGGCGCTGGGTGCGGGTGATGCCGCCCTTGGGCACGTCGGCGTAGGGGCACCGGGGGTTGAAGGCGCAGCCGCTCGGGATGTTGATCAGGCTGGGCGGCGAGCCCTTGACCGGGATCAGCCGGTCGGTCTGGTCGCGGTCGATGCGCGGCATGGAGCCGAGCAGGCCCCAGGTGTAGGGGTGCCGGGGCTCGTAGAAGACCTTCTCGGCGGAGCCCCGCTCGACGCAGCGGCCGCCGTACATCACGAGGAGGTCGTCGGCCATCTCGGCGACCACGCCGAGGTCGTGCGTGATCATGATGACCGCGGAGCCGAACTCCTTCTGGAGGTCGCGGATCAGGTCGAGGATCTGCGCCTGGACGGTGACGTCGAGGGCGGTGGTCGGCTCGTCCGCGATGAGCAGCTCGGGGTTGTTGACCAGCGCCATCGCGATCATCGCGCGCTGGCGCATGCCGCCGGAGAACTCGTGCGGGTAGGCGTCCACGCGCCGGTGGGGCTCGGGGATGCCGACGCGGTCGAGCATTTCCACGGCCCGGGTGCGGGCCGTCTTCTTGTCGACGTCGTGGTGGGTCCGGTACGCCTCGATGATCTGCTTGCCGACCGAGTAGTACGGGTGCATCGCGGAGAGCGGGTCCTGGAAGACCATGGCCATCTTGCGGCCGCGCAGCCGGCGCACGTGGTCGGCGTCGGCGCCGACGAGCTCCTCGCCGTCGAGGACGACCTCTCCCGAGATGTGCGGGCGGCTGCGGGCGTTGCCGGTGCGGTGCAGGCCCATGATGGCCAGCGAGGTGACGGACTTGCCCGAGCCGGACTCGCCCACGATGCCGAGGGTCTTGCCGCGTTCGAGGTCGAAGGAGAGGCCGTCGACGGACTTCACGAGGCCGTCGTCGGTCGGGAAGTGCACCTTCAGGTCGCGCACGGAGAGGAAGGGTGCCCCGTCGCGCGGGCCTCCCTGCTCGGGCACGAAGGCGGGCGCGCCGTTGTTCTGGTTCTCGGTCACGTCAGCCTCACGCGCGGGTCGATGACGGCGTACAGCAGGTCCACGATCAGGTTGGCCAGCACCACGAACAGCGCGGCGAGCAGGGTGACGCCCATGATCACGGGGAGGTCGCCCTGGCTGATGGCGGCGACGGCCGCCGTGCCCAGGCCCTGGAAGTTGAAGGTGGTCTCGGTCAGCACGGCGCCGCCGAGGAGGCCGCCGAGGTCCAGGCCGAACATGGTGACGATCGGCGTGAGGGTGGAGCGCAGGGCGTGCTTGCGGATGACCACGCCCTCCTTGAGGCCCTTCGCGCGCGCCGTGCGGATGTAGTCCTCGCCGAGGACCTCCAGCATGGTCGCCCGGGTGATGCGGGCGTAGGTCGCGGCGAAGAGGAAGGCGAGGGTGACCCAGGGCAGGATCAGGCTGTTGAGCCAGGCCAGCGGATCCTCGGTCAGGGGTTTGTAGTTGGAGACGTCCAGCCAGCCGAGGCTGTAGACGAAGATGGCGGGGGCCACCATGCCGGTGAAGAAGATCGGCAGGGAGACTCCGGCGAGCGCGCCGACCATCACCGTGCGGTCGATGGCGGTCCTGCGTTTGAGGGCCGAGACGACGCCGGTGGCCACGCCCGCGATCACCCAGATGACCGCCGCGCCGAGGGCGAGCGAGAGGGTGACCGGGATGCGGTCCATCATGGTCTGCCAGACGGGCGCCTCGGTCTTGAACGAGTAGCCGAAGCACGGGGCCGCACAGTGGGTGACGCCCGTGCCGCCGTCGTAGTCGCGGCCGGCGAAGATGCCCTTGACGAAGAGCAGGTACTGCTCGGAGATCGGCTTGTCGAAGCCCATCTTCACGCGGATGCCCGCCAGGGCGGTCTCGTTGGTCTCGCGTCCGGCGTACATGAGCGCGGGATCGCTGCCGGTCAGCTTCGGGACCGCGAAGAAGATGCCGAAGGTGACCACGGAGACCACCAGCAGCGTGGCGGCGACGTTGAACAGCCGCCGTATGAGGTAGACGAGCACTGCAGTCGGCCGCCCGGCGCGGGTGGCCGCCACCCCTCGTGGGGACGGCGGCCACCGCCTGCGGCCTTCACCTGCCCTTCGGACTAGCGCATGTGCGGTGAAGGCACTTGCCTGTGGTGTTACGTGGTACGTGACGACTCGGGCCGGGGGCCGGCCGGTGTTACTGCTTGATGCCCACGGTGGCGAGGTCGATCTTGCCGAAGGACTCGTTGAAGTAGACGTTCGTCAGGCGCGGGTTGTGGTACACGAGCGCCTTGTCGAAGTTGATCGGGAGGTAGAGCGCCTTCTCCATGACCTTCTTGTTGATGTCCGTGTAGAAGGGCGCGGCCTCTTCCGGAGTCTTGGTGGCGGCCGTCTTGAACAGGCCGTTGATCTCCGGGTCGTTGATCATCGTGTAGTTGTTGTTGCCGTTGGGCAGGATGAACGATCCGTCGACCAGCGGCTGGAGGAAGCCCGAGCCGGAGTTGTAGTCGGCGCCCCAGCCCATGACGATGATGCCGTAGCCCTTCTTCTTCACGTTCTCGGGCGAACCGATCACGGAGGAGTTGAGCTTGCCGTCGTACTGGTCGATCGTCGCCTTGATGCCGACCTTGGCGAGCGAGGCCTGGAGGGACTCGGCCGTCTTCACCTCGGGCGCCTTGTTGTTGCGCACGGCGATGGTGGTCTCGAAGCCGTCCGGCTTGCCACAGGCCTTGAGGGCCTCCTTGGCCTTGGCCTCCTGCGGCTTGCCCTTCGTCAGACCGAACGGGTCGTAGGCCTTGTCCGAGCCGGGGACGCCGGGCGGCAGCATGTTCGCGCCGAGGTCACCGCTGGTCGGGCCGCCGCGGGCGGTCTGGAGGGACTTCGGGTCGGCCGCGTAGATGACGGCCTTGCGGCACTCGATGTTGTCGAACGGCGCGACCGTGGTCGGGAAGGCGAAGTAGCGGATGTAGCCCGTGAACGGGTTGTCCGCGTTCTTCTTGAGGTTCGCGTCCTTGAGGATCTTGTTCTTGGCGGCCTGCTGGACACCGGTGCCGTCGATGGCGAGGTCGATGTCGCCGGAGAGCAGGCGCTGGTCCATGTCGTCCGGGTTGGTGGTCACCGTGAAGGAGACCTTGTCCGGCAGGCCCTTGCGGATCGGGTCCGTCTTCGGGTCCCAGTTCTCGTTGCGGACGAAGGTCGCGCCCTTGCCGGCGGTGAAGCTCTCCACCTTGTAAGGACCGGTGGAGACCGGCTTGTTGGTGTAGGTGGCGCCCGTGTCCTTGCCCACCGGGACCGGCGAGGAGGTCGGCATGGCCAGCAGGTAGCTGAAGTCTGCGTTGGCGCTCGCCAGGTTGAAGACGATGGTCTTGTCGTCCGGCGTCTGGACGGACTTCAGGCCCATCTTGTCCGGGTCGGTGTCCTTGTACGGGCCGGGGTACTTCTGGCCCTGGTCGAGGACGTCGATCAGGTAGGTCGGGCCGCCGGACAGCACGTCCTGAGCGAAGACGCGCTCGATGCCGTACTTGACGTCCTTCGAGGTGATCGGCGTGCCGTCCTCGAACTTCACCCCGTCCTTGAGCTTCAGGGTGTAGGTCTTGCCGTCGTTGGTCACGACCGGCAGGGCCTCGGCGAGGTCCGGGACGGCCTTGGTGCCGTCCTTGCCGGGCTTCGCGTCGTAGGCGAGCAGGCTGCGGACGTACAGGCGCTGCATGTCCCAGACGAAGCCGTAGTAGGCGCGGGCCGGGTCGAGGTAGTCGACGTCCTGCGGGGACCAGAGCTTGAGCTCGCCGCCCTTGGCGTCGGAGGCATTGATCACGCCCTCGGCGGCACCGCTGTAGCCCTTGGCGCTGTCGGCGTCCGGCTTGGTGTCGTCCGTCTTGTCCCCGTTGCCACCGCACGCGGCGGTCAGCGACAGGGCGGCGATCACGGCGGTGATCGCGAGAGCCTGCTTTCTGCGGATCACGGTTGTCCAACCTCCAGAGGTGGGTGAATCGAAGAAGCGGTTCAGCTGCCCTTGGGGTCGAGTGCGTCACGCAGCCCGTCCCCGAAGAGGTTGAACGCCAGGACGGTGATAAAGATCGTCATACCGGGGACCACCATGTACATGGGGTCGTCCTGGTAGATGGGGACGGCGTCGGAGAGCATCTTTCCCCAGGAGGAGGTGGGCGGCTTGACGCCGGCACCCAGGAAGCTGAGGGCCGCCTCCGTCAGGATGTTGGTCGGGATGATCAGCGTGGTGTAGACGAGGATCGGCGCGACCAGGTTCGGCATCAGCTCCTTGACGAGGATGTAGCCGCGGCCCGCCCCGAGGCTGCGCGCCGCCTCGACGTACTCGCGCTCCCGCAGGGAGATCGTCTGGCCGCGGACGATGCGTCCGATGTACGGCCATCCGAAGAACCCGATGACGAGGATGAGCACGCCCATCCGGACACCCGAACCCTCGAAGCCCCAGACGGAGTTGGGGACGACGGAGACCAGGGCGATGGTGAACAGCAGCTGCGGGAAGGCCAGCAGCAGGTCCATGAGGCGGCTGATGACGCCGTCGACCCAGCCGCCGATGAAGCCGGCGAGGGCGCCCAGGAAGCTGCCGAGCACGACCGACACGAAGGCGGCCAGGAAGGCGACGATCAGGGAGATGCGCGCGCCGTAGACGATCCGGCTGAACACGTCGCGGCCGTTGGTCGGCTCGACGCCCAGCAGGTAGTCGGAGCTGATGCCGCCGAAGGAGCCGAGCGGCGTGCCCAGGTCCGGGTCGATCAGGTCCTCGTGGAACTCGTTGGGGTCGTGGCCCAGCAGGTTCACGATCAGCGGCGCGAAGATCGCCACCAGGATCAGCAGGATCACGACCACGCCGCCGGTCAGCGCGACCTTGTCGCGCTTGAGCCGCATCCAGGCGATGCGGCCGGGCGAGCGGCCTTCGATGGCCTTGGCAGGGACGTCGGCTACGGACACGGGTGCGGGCGTTTCCGCGCTCGTGTCGTGCAGTGGTGCCGTCATCGTGGTGGGGACCCCTCTCGGCCGACGGGTGGTCGGCCCATGCCCGCCGCTGTGGCGGCGTTGGTGCGGAGTGGCGCTCGGAGTGCTCGGGACACGGTGGAACGCGGGTGAGGTGCGTCGGGAGGTGCGTGAGTACTGCGAGAACTGCGGGAGGTGCAGGAAGTGCAGGAGATGCGGGAAGTGCAGGTGGTGACGCGTGGAATGCGAAGACTGCGGCCGTGCGGAAGTGCGGGAAGTGCTGTGCGGAACGACAAGCGGAGTGCACGTGCCGAGCCGGGTCCTGGAGGACTGACCGGCTCTTGGGTGGGGAGTCTTCATCGGGCGCTCGACCAGCCGCCAGACCCGCAGATGAAAGGATGCGCAACCGTGATCTGAGGCTTGAGTTCCCGTTATCCGGACTCCGGTGGCGGCTCAGCGGAGCAACACCGTCCGTTCGGTAGCCAAACGGACATGGCTCCCAACTCTACGGAGGAGCACGCCAATTGGGCGCCCAATGAGGGCGAAATCCGGACAAGGCAAAGGCCGCCGGGAACGGTGGTTCCCGACGGCCGGAGGTCGCTTCGGACGGCCCGTCTCATGGTGCGGGCATACCCGGAAATGTCCCTGTAACAGGCTCGGTGTTCGGCCCGCGGCGGCTCAGTACGCGGCCGCCTGCCCCTCGCGGTCGTAGAAGGGCCTGGTCTGGGCGCGCAGCCACATGGCCACTGGATCGTGCTCGTCCGCCAGCGCGACCGTGCACACCGGCACGCCCTCGGGCACGACGCCGACCGACTGGCGCATCATCTCCCGGACGGACTCCAGCGCGGGCGCGGAGGCGTCGTAGAGGTCGAGGCCGACCGCGAGGTACGCCGACCCGAGCGCGGGCTGCACCCAGGCGCGGCGCAGCGAGCGGACGGCGGGCGTGCGGTGGGCGTGCTGGGTCAGCAGGCCGTAGAACTGCGGGAGCTCCAGGGCGGGCTCGGACAGCCGCAGCGGGCCGGCCGGCATCCGTTCCAGGCCGGTCGCGACCCGGCGGAGGTCCGCCCACGGGATGCCGAGGCCGCCGCCCTGGGCGTGCGGGTTGACCCACAGCCCCCAGCGGTCGGGGTAGAGGGCGCGGGCGATGTCCCGGCCGGTGACCACCTCGTAGCCCCGGTTCCAGCCGCTGGCGGCCAGCTCCTGCGGGGAGGTCACGCAGGGCGCGTAGCCGAGCCCCTCGACCTCCATGCCGCCGTACTGGGCGTCCGGTGAGCCCGGCTGCCCCTGCCAGAGCAGCATCCACAGCCGGCCCTCGGCGAGGGCGTGCAGGAATGACTCGTAGCTCTCATAGCGCCCGGGAGTCACCTGGCGCAGCATGTGCTCGACCTGCCCGGCCGCGGCCGTGCCTGACGCACTCACCCGGTACCCCTCTTCGTCTTCGTCCGCCCGTCGTCTCCACGTCCCGAACAGCTTAAGCGGCGCTACGGGAGGTAGAAGGGGCGCACGCGCTCACGAATCCAGTCCGTGACCGGGTCCTCGGCGGCCTCCAGCAGGATCAACTGCACCGGCCAGGGCGCCGGCACCCGGGCGAGCGCCCGGCCGAGCGCCTCCAGCGGGGCGGTCCGGGATCCGGCGTCCCATCCCACCAGCTGGACGCCGATGTAGAGCTCGGGGTCCTTGCCCTCGACGCTGGCGAGGCAGCGGTGCGCGGCGGAGACGACGCCGGTGGCGCGGAACTCCTCGGCGGCGGCGGTGAGGAAGTCGACGGGGTCGTCCTGCCAGTCGGGCTCGAAGAGCCGGACGCGGGCGCCGCTGGCGGGGCCGTCGAGCTCGGTCCGGCCGGTGCGGCAGAGCTGTGCGACGGCGGCCGGCGGCAGGGGGACGCCGACGGCGCCCTCGGGGTTGACGGCGATGCCGAGCTGCGGGGGCAGGCCGCGGGCGAACTCCACGGCGGGGGCGACGGCGAAGTCCATGGCGGGGCCGGCGGCGGAGCGGAACTGGGCCTCGGAGCTGTAGACGGGGACGTACGCCTCGCCGGCGATCAGCATGGTGGGGAGGTCGAGGGAGGTGCTGTCGGGGCCGCCGCCCTGCGGGAGCGGCACCCAGACCCGGCTGCGGCCCAGGGCCTCCAGGATGCGGGGGCCGGCGTCCGGCTGCCCGAGGGCCGTCCCGAGCACCTGTTCCAACTCGTTCGCCGGCCAGCCGTTGCCCTGCATGCGCCCCTGCCTCTGTGTCCGTCCCGTGGATGTGGCCCCGAGGCTATCCGGTGGGCCCGGGTGCCGCTGCGCGGGGCGGTCGTCCCCCACCCGCCGCCGGGGTCAGGAGGTGAAGGTGATCTGCGTCAGGGTCGCCGCCGTCGGGCGGTCCAGGAGGGTGGTGGTGGCGCAGCCGGCCGGGGAGTGGCCGGATTCCGCGGCCGCCAGGAGGCGGCCGACCGCCGCGCGGTGGCGGGCGAAGGCGTACGGCGAGACCCCGCGGCCGCGGGACTCCTGGCCCGCGAGGGCCTCTTCCGGGGTGGTGTCCAGCAGGAGGAGGTGGAGGCGGCTGCCCCGGCGGCGGACGGTGGCCGCCAGGAGGGCCCGGACCCAGGACTGGGTGCCGCAGTCGTGGACGACTACGGACGCACCGGAGCGCAGCTCGCGCCACAGGGCCCAGTAGTGGGCCGCGCGGACCAGCGGGCGGTACGCCGCGTACGGCAGCGCCTGCGGCACCCTGCGCTCCCAGCGCTCGCGGACGTCCTGGGAGTCGATGCCGCCGCCGGGGGCCGCCCGCTTGATCAGGGTGCTCTTGCCGCCGCCCGGCAGGCCGGACACCACGACGATGTCCCCAGCACGGAAGCTCAGGCTCCGAGGGCTCCGGGCGGCCGATCCGCGCAGGTCGCGGACCGTGCCGGCGGCCGGGGCGGCGAGAGGTCGCACGCGGGTCCCGTCCACCGCTCCCGTACTGGTCACCACTCCGAATCTCCGCACGTGATCGTCTCCCCCCGACTCGGGCCGTGAGGGCCCTGTGCCCGCTGAATGTAAAGAGACGGTAATCCCGGCACTCCGGTTCCGGGCGGGTCGTCCAGCACCTGGGACCACCGGGGCCCCCGGTGCCTTTGGTGTTCCGTACGTTCTTTCGGGCCCCGCTGCCCGCTTCCGCCCGTCCCGTGCAATGATGTGCGCCATCTGGACACCAACTGCATACCGGCCGCTTGAATCCGCGCGGGAGAGTCCCGGCTGGCCGCGAGGCCGTGCCCGGGCGCCGAAGGAGCAAGTACCTCCCTTGAATCTCTCAGGCCCCGTACCGCGTGGATGAGGCAGATCTGAAAAGCGAGCTGTCCGTCAGCTCCACCCAAGGTGCAAGTCGGCGTTCCCCGCGTGGGGACTCTCGGCGAACCTCTCAGGTTCCGATGACAGATGGGGAGGATCGTCCTCGTCATGTCATGCCCTGGGACCCGGGAGCCACACCCATGAGCACTGCCCCCCGCCTGACCGCGCTCGACGCGCTGCACCGGTCGCTCGGTGCGACCATGACCGACTTCGCGGGCTGGGACATGCCGCTGCGCTACGCGAGTGAGCGCGACGAGCACAACGCCGTGCGCACCAAGGCCGGCCTGTTCGACCTCTCCCACATGGGCGAGATCACCGTCCAGGGCCCCGAGGCCGTCAAGGCGCTCGACCACGCCCTCGTCGGGAACATCTCCACCGTCGGCGTCGGCCGCGCCCGCTACACGCACATCTGCCAGGAGGACGGCGGGATCCTCGACGACCTGATCGTCTACCGCCTCGGCGAGACCGAGTACATGGTCGTCGCCAACGCCTCCAACGCCCAGGTGGTCCTGGACGCCCTGACCGAGCGCGCCGCCGGCTTCGACACCGAGGTGCGCGACGACCGTGACGCATACGCGCTGATCGCCGTCCAGGGCCCCGAGTCCCCCGGCATCCTGGCCTCGCTGACCGACGCCGACCTGGACGGCCTGAAGTACTACGCGGGCCTGCCGGGCACCGTCGCGGGCGTGCCCGCGCTGATCGCCCGGACCGGTTACACCGGCGAGGACGGCTTCGAGCTGTTCATCAAGCCCGAGCACGCCGTGGAGCTGTGGCAGGCGCTGACCAAGGCCGGCGAGGGCGTCGGCCTGGTCCCGGCCGGCCTGTCCTGCCGCGACACCCTGCGCCTGGAGGCGGGCATGCCGCTGTACGGGCACGAGCTGACCACCTCCCTCACGCCCTTCGACGCCGGGCTGGGCCGGGTCGTGAAGTTCGAGAAGGAGGGCGACTTCGTCGGCCGCGCCGCCCTGGAGGCCGCCGCCGAGCGCGCCGCCACGCAGGCCCCGCGCAAGCTGGTCGGCCTGGTCGCCGAGGGCCGCCGCGTCCCGCGCGCCGGGTTCTCCGTGGTCGCCGACGGCAAGGTGATCGGCGAGGTCACCTCCGGCGCCCCGTCCCCGACGCTGGGCAAGCCGATCGCCATGGCGTACGTCGACGCGGAGCACGCCGCGCCCGGCACCTCCGGTGTCGGCGTGGACATTCGCGGTACGCATGAGCCGTACGAGGTCGTGGCCCTGCCGTTCTACAAGCGGCAGAAGTGACCCCCGGGGTCCCCGGGACCCCTCGCCGGCGGCCCCCGTCGGCCCGCAAGACCACCGTTCGCATCCACCGCACCGCATCCAGGAGAATCAGGCCATGAGCAACCCCCAGCAGCTGCGTTACACCAAGGAGCACGAGTGGCTGTCGGACGCCGTCGACGGCGTCGCGACGGTCGGCATCACGGCCTTCGCCGCCGACGCGCTCGGTGACGTCGTCTACGCCCAGCTCCCCGAGGTCGGCGACACCGTCACCGAGGGCGAGACCTGCGGCGAGCTGGAGTCGACGAAGTCGGTCAGCGACCTGTACTCCCCCGTCTCCGGTGAGATCGTCGAGTTCAACCAGGACGTCGTGGACGACCCGGCGCTGGTGAACTCCGCCCCGTTCGAGGGTGGCTGGCTGTTCAAGGTGAAGCTCTCGGAGGAGCCCAAGGACGCGCTCTCCTTCGACGAGTACACCGCCCTCACCACCGGCAAGTAACTGACACCCCAGGGGATCCTGATGTCCGTTCTGAACACCCCCCTCCACGAGCTCGACCCCGACGTCGCCGCCGCCGTCGACGCCGAGCTCGTGCGCCAGCAGTCGACCCTGGAAATGATCGCGTCGGAGAACTTCGCTCCGGTCGCCGTCATGGAGGCCCAGGGCTCGGTCCTGACCAACAAGTACGCCGAGGGCTACCCGGGCCGCCGCTACTACGGCGGCTGCGAGCACGTCGACGTGGTCGAGCAGATCGCGATCGACCGCATCAAGGCGCTCTTCGGCGCCGAGGCCGCGAACGTCCAGCCGCACTCCGGTGCGCAGGCCAACGCCGCCGCGATGTTCGCGCTGCTGAAGCCGGGCGACACGATCATGGGCCTGAACCTGGCCCACGGCGGTCACCTGACCCACGGCATGAAGATCAACTTCTCCGGCAAGCTCTACAACGTGGTCCCCTACCACGTCGACGAGTCCGGCCAGGTCGACATGGCCGAGGTCGAGCGCCTCGCCAAGGAGTCCAAGCCGCAGCTGATCGTCGCCGGCTGGTCCGCCTACCCGCGCCAGCTGGACTTCGCCGCCTTCCGCCGGATCGCGGACGAGGTCGGCGCCTACCTGATGGTCGACATGGCCCACTTCGCGGGCCTGGTCGCCGCGGGCCTGCACCCGAACCCGGTGCCGCACGCCCACGTCGTCACCACCACCACGCACAAGACCCTCGGCGGTCCGCGCGGCGGTGTCATCCTGTCGACGCAGGAGCTGGCCAAGAAGATCAACTCCGCGGTCTTCCCCGGTCAGCAGGGCGGTCCGCTGGAGCACGTGATCGCGGCCAAGGCGGTCTCCTTCAAGGTCGCGGCCTCGCCCGAGTTCAAGGAGCGCCAGGAGCGCACCCTGGAGGGCGCGAAGATCATCGCCGAGCGCCTGGTCCAGCCGGACGTCACCGAGGTGGGCGTCTCCGTCCTCTCCGGCGGCACCGACGTGCACCTGGTCCTGGTCGACCTGCGCAACTCCGAGCTGGACGGCCAGCAGGCCGAGGACCGGCTCCACGAGATCGGCATCACGGTCAACCGGAACGCCATCCCGAACGACCCCCGCCCGCCGATGGTCACCTCGGGTCTGCGCATCGGTACGCCGGCGCTCGCCACCCGCGGCTTCGGCGCCGAGGACTTCCGCGAGGTCGCCGAGATCATCGCGCAGGCCCTGAAGCCGGCGTTCGACGCGGACGACCTCAAGGCGCGCGTCTCCGCGCTCGCCGCGAAGTTCCCGCTGTACCCGTCGCTCTAGCAGCGGGCCAGGAGGGGGTCCGGCCTTGTACCGCACAGGGCCGGGCCCCTTTCTGTCTTCTTCCCCGGCCCCCCTCCCCACGCCGGGGCACCGGAACGCGAGCCGGCTCACGTCCGCCGGACCCTTCCGCGAGCCGAAACGTTCATCTCCACGCGTTACGCTCGTCTGCCGGACAAAATCCGCAGATCCCCCCCGCACCACCCGCTCCACCCACACCCCTGCCCCCCCTCTCCACCCCACGAGCCGACAAGGGAGTCCGCCAGTGGCCATCTCCGTCTTCGACCTCTTCTCCATCGGTATCGGCCCCTCCTCCTCCCACACGGTCGGCCCGATGCGCGCGGCGCGCATGTTCGTGTCGCGCCTGAAGAAGGACGGCGTCCTCGCCCAGACCGCCTCCGTGCGGGCGGAGCTCTTCGGCTCCCTCGGCGCCACCGGCCACGGCCACGGCACCCCCAAGGCGGTCCTGCTGGGCCTGGAGGGCCACTCCCCGCGCACGGTGGACGTCGAGACCGCCGACGACGAGGTCGAGCGGATCCGCCGCACCGGGAAGCTGCGCCTGCTGGGCACCGAGATAGGCGATGTCCACGAGATCGACTTCGACGAGCCGAACCAGCTGATCCTCCACCGCCGCCGCTCGCTGCCGTACCACGCCAACGGCATGACCCTCTTCGCCTACGACGCCTCCGGCGCCCCGCTGCTGGAGAAGACCTACTACTCGGTCGGCGGCGGCTTCGTCGTGGACGAGGACGCGGTCGGCGAGGACCGGATCAAGCTCGACGACACCGTGCTGAAGTACCCCTTCCGCTCGGGTGACGAGATGCTCCGCCTCGCGAACGAGACCGGCCTGTCGATCTCCTCCCTGATGATGGAGAACGAGAAGGCCTGGCGCACCGAGGAGGAGATCCGCGAGGGCCTCCTGGAGATCTGGCGGGTCATGCAGTCCTGCGTCTCGCGCGGCATGTCCCGCGAGGGCATCCTCCCGGGCGGGCTGCGCGTCAAGCGCCGGGCCGCCGCCACGGCGCGCCAGCTGCGCACCGAGGGCGACCCGCTGCTGCACCGCAGCGAGTGGACGACGATCTACGCGATGGCGGTGAACGAGGAGAACGCGGCGGGCGGGCGCGTGGTGACCGCCCCGACCAACGGCGCCGCGGGCGTCCTGCCGGCGGTCCTGCACTACTACGTGAACTTCGTGCCCGGCGCGGACGAGGACGGCGTGGTGCGCTTCCTGCTGGCCGCGGGCGCGATCGGCATGCTCTTCAAGGAGAACGCCTCCATCTCGGGCGCCGAGGTCGGCTGCCAGGGCGAGGTCGGCTCCGCCTGCTCCATGGCGGCCGGCGCCCTGGCCGAGGTGCTGGGCGGCTCCCCGGAGCAGGTCGAGAACGCGGCCGAGATCGGCATGGAGCACAACCTGGGCCTGACCTGCGACCCGGTCGGCGGCCTGGTGCAGATCCCGTGCATCGAGCGCAACGGCATGGCGGCCGTCAAGGCGGTCACGGCCGCCCGGATGGCGATGCGCGGCGACGGCAGCCACAAGGTCTCCCTGGACAAGGTCATCAAGACCATGAAGGAGACCGGCGCGGACATGAAGGTCAAGTACAAGGAGACCGCGCGCGGCGGCCTCGCGGTCAACGTCATCGAGTGCTGACCTGACCGACGCAGCGTGACGAGGGGCCCGGCGGGTGCGCCGGGCCCCTCCGCGCGTCCGGCGAAAGGGGTCCCAGGGCCCGCCCGGGTCGGGACCTTCGGCCCCCGGGTGAGGGGCGCTCGGTGCACTAGCGTGCTGCGGGGGGCGCTGTTACCCCGCGAAGAGAGGCAGCCGCCATGGCCATCACCGAACACCGTGTACTGCCGATGCGGCTGGAGGCCGCACCGACGGCGGTCCCCCTGGAGGGCGTCTTCGTCTACCGCACGGACCGGCCGTACGAGGTCGCCGTGGAGTTCCGGGGCGGCGGTGCGCGCATAGCCCGCTGGGTGTTCTCGCGGGAGCTGCTGATCGACGGGCAGACCTCCGCCACCGGGGAGGGCGACATACAGGTGTGGCCGCGCTGGACGGGCACCGAGCCGCGGGTCCTGCTGGCCCTGACCAACGGCGAGCACGGCTGCGTGGTCTCCGTGCGGGCCAAGGACCTGCGCGGGCTGTGCCGGCGGATGACCGAGCTGGTCCCGCGCGGGCAGGAGCACCGCCACTACGACCTGGACGCCGAGCTGAGCGCGCTGCTGACCTTCTGAGACCGCCGGGCCGCCCCGTGCAACCACACGGCCCCCGGGAATGTCCTACCGGATGACAGTCGGTTCCCGTCTCAGAGGATCGGGGGGACGCCATGCGTCACCACCCGCACCGCCGCCGGATCGTGGCCCTGGCCACGGGTGCCCTGCTCACCGCAGGGCTCGCGCTCGCCGCACCGGCCTCGGCCGCCGTCCCGGCGGCCGTCCGCTCCGCCACCCCGCTGGTCGTCAACGCCCGCTGGGGCGGTCACTGCACGTACGACCGGATCGTCGTCGACCTCCAGGGCTCCGTGCCCCCGTTCACCGTCACGCCCGTCTCCCAGCTGGTCTACGACGGGTCGGGCAAGCCCGTGCCGCTGCCCGGGAAGTACTTCCTGCAGATCCGCCTGCACCCCGCCGCCGGCCACGACGACGCGGGCAACAACGTCTACCTGGGGCCCAGGCTCCAGCAGATCGGCCTGAGCAAGCTCAAGGGCCTCGCCCTGACCGGCGACTACGAGGGGTACGTGACCTTCGGCGCCGCCTTCGAGACCAAGCCCGCCTACAGCACCTCCGTCCTGCACGCGCCCGAGCGGCTCGTGGTGGACGTGGCACACCCGGACACCTGCTGAGGACCCTCCCTAGCGGTGTTCCGGGTTCGGGAAGTCGAAACGGCAGCCGGCGTCCCACGCGGAGCGCTGGTTGCCGTGGGCGGGGACTCCACCGGCGCGCTTGAGGAGCGCCGCGAGGTGCATCAGGTTCCACGACATGAAGGTCGTGTTCCGGTTGGTGAAGTCGTTCTCGGGGCCGCCGGAGCCCGGGTCCAGGTACGAGGGACCCGGCCCCGCCTCGCCGATCCAGCCCGCGTCGGCCTGCGGCGGGACGGCGTAGCCCAGGTGCTGGAGGCTGTAGAGGACGTTCATGGCGCAGTGTTTGACGCCGTCCTCGTTGCCGGTGATCAGCGCCCCGCCGACCCGTCCGTAGTACGCGTACTGGCCCTTGTCGTTCAGCAGCGAGGAGCAGGCGTAGAGCCGCTCGATGACCTGCTTCATGACGGAGCTGTTGTCGCCGAGCCAGATCGGGCCGCAGAGCACGAGGATGTCGGCGTCCATGATCTGGCTGTAGAGCACCGGCCACTGGTCGCTCTCCCAGCCGTGGTCGGTCATGTCGGGCCAGACGCCGGTGGCGATGTCGTGGTCGACGGCGCGGATCAGCGAGGTCCGGGCCCCCGCGGACTCCATGACGGCGCGGCTCTTGGAGATCAGCCCCTCGGTGTTGCTGGTCTCGGGCGAGCGCTTGAGGGTGCAGTTGACGAAGACGGCGGACAGGTCGGAGTAGTCGAAGTCGGGCACGCCCCCACCCTGCGGGCCGGCCGCCGGCCCCGCCAGCGCTCGGCGCCCGTCCGGGGGAGGAAACGGAATTCGGCCATCCGATCGGCCGGATCGGTCCGGGTTGATACCGGTCCGTGCGGACGACTAGGGTCAGCTGGCCTTGGTGTTCGGGAAACCGGTGGAAAACCGGTGCGGCCCTCGCCACTGTGATCGGGAAGTCCAGCTCCACCCCCTTGCGGGAGCCACTGGGACCGCACGGGAGACCGTACGGACCCGGGAAGGCGGAGCCGGGGCGGCAGTACCCGTCAGCCAGGAGACCGGCCGGGGCGCGTACGTCCATCCACGAGGTGCTGGAGAGGTCTCCCAACTCATGCACATAGCCGAGGGGTTCCTGCCCCCGCTGCACGCGGCCGCCTGGGGCGCCGCGTCCGCCCCGTTCGTCGTCCACGGGGTCCGCGCCCTGACCCGCGAGGTGAAGTCCCACCCGGAGAGCACGCTGCTCCTCGGCGCGTCGGGAGCCTTCACGTTCGTCCTGTCCGCCCTGAAGATCCCCTCGGTCACGGGCAGTTGCTCGCACCCCACCGGGACCGGGCTCGGGGCCATCCTGTTCCGGCCGCCCGTCATGGCGGTGCTCGGCACGATCACCCTGCTGTTCCAGGCGCTGCTGCTGGCGCACGGCGGCCTCACCACCCTCGGCGCCAACGTCTTCTCGATGGCGATCGCCGGGCCCTGGGCCGGGTACGCGGCCTACAGGCTGCTGCGGAAGTCCGGTGCGCCGCTGATGGTCACGGTCTTCTTCGGGGCCTTCTTCGCCGACCTGGTCACCTACTGCGTGACCTCGGTCCAGCTGGCCCTGGCCTTCCCGGACCCGGCGAGCGGGTTCCTGGGCTCCCTGGAGAAGTTCGCGGGCATCTTCGCCCTCACCCAGATCCCGCTCGCGGTCAGCGAGGGGCTGCTGACGGTGCTCGTGATGCGGCTGCTGATGCAGTCGAGCAGGTCGGACCTGGTCCGGCTCGGGGTCGCGAAGCTGACCGGCGGCGAGCGGACCGGGCAGGAGGCGACCGCCCGATGAACAGGAACGCCAAGATCAACAGCCTGTTGCTGCTCCTGGTGGCGGCGCTGGCCGTGCTGCCGCTCGCACTGGGGCTCGGCGAGGGCAAGGAGGAGCCCTTCACGGGCGCCGACGCCCAGGCGGAGTCGGCCATCACCGAGCTGAAGCCGGACTACGAGCCCTGGTTCTCCCCGCTGTACGAACCCCCCTCGGGCGAGATCGAGTCCGCGCTGTTCGCCCTCCAGGCGGCCCTGGGCGCGGGCGTGCTCGCGTACTACTTCGGGGTCCGCAGGGGCCGCCGCCAGGGCGCGGCGCAGGCCCTCGCGCAGGCGCAGGCCCCCGCCGAGCCCACGCGGGAGCCGTAGCCGGTGCTGCCCATCGACGTCGCGGCGCACAGCAGCCGCTGGCGCGGCCGCCATCCACTGGAGAAGGCCCTCCTGGGGTTCGGGCTGACCGTCACCGCGGTGTGCCTGCCCCCGTGGCCCGGCGGGCCGCTGGTGGCCGCCGCGACCCTGGCCGTGCTGCTGGGGCCCGCCGGGGTGGCCGGACGGCAGCTGTGGCGGGCCTTCCGGGTCCCGCTGGGGTTCTGCGTCACCGGGGCGCTGCCGCTGCTGGTGTCGGTGGGCGGCCCGGACGGGTTCCTCGCGCCCGCCCCGGACGGGCCCCGGCACGCGCTGGACCTGCTGCTGCGCACCTCGGCCGCCTCCCTCGGGGTGCTGCTGTTCGCCTTCACCACACCGGTCTCGGACGTGCTGCCCCGGCTGGTGCGGGCCGGGGTGCCCGCGCCCGTGGTCGACGTGGCCCTCGTCATGTACCGGATCGGCTTCCTGCTGCTGGACTCCCTGGCGCAGGTCCGCCGGGCCCAGGCGGCCCGGCTCGGACAGGCCGGGCGGGCGGCCGCCTGGCGCTCGGTGGCCGGGCTCGCGGCGACCTCGTTCGTCCGGGCCTTCGACCGCGCCGCCCGGCTCCAGAAGGGGCTGGGGGGGCGCGGCTACGACGGCGCGCTGCGGGTGCTGGTCCCGCCGGCGGCGCTGTCCCGGCGGTTCCTGGCGGCCGCCGCCGCCCTGCTGGCCGTCCTGGTCGCGGGGACCCTCGTACTGAAGGAGCTGGGGCTGTGACCCCGTTGGTGGAGCTGGTCGGCGCCGGGTACGCGTACGAGGACGGGCCGGCCGTGCTGTCGGGCGTGGACTTCGCCATCGCCGAGGGGCGGGCGCTGGTGCTGCTGGGCCGCAACGGCAGCGGCAAGACCACGCTGATGCGGCTGCTGAGCGGCGGCCTGCGGCCGGGATCGGGCACGCTGCGGCTGGAGGGCGAGGAGGTGGCGTACGGCCGGCGGGGGCTGATCCGGCTGCGCACCACCGTCCAGCTGGTGGTGCAGGATCCCGACGACCAGCTCTTCGCGGCCTCCGTGGAGCAGGACGTGTCCTTCGGCCCGATGAACCTGGGCCTGCCCGAGGCGGAGGTCCGGGCGCGGGTGGACTCCGCGCTGGCCGCGCTGGACATCACCGCGCTGCGGGACCGTCCCACGCACCTGCTGTCGTACGGGCAGCGCAAGCGGGCGGCGATCGCGGGCGCGGTGGCGATGGCCCCACGGGTGCTGATCCTGGACGAGCCGACCGCGGGCCTCGACCCGGACGGGCAGGAGCGCCTGCTGGACGTCCTGGCGGGGCTGCGGGCTGCGGGGACCACGGTGGTGATGGCCACCCACGACGTGGACCTGGCCGTGCGGTGGGCCGACGACGCGGCGGTGCTCACGCCTTCGGGGATCCGGGTGGGAGCGGCCGGCGTCCTGCTGTCCGACCCCGAGCTGCTGGCGTCGGCGGGGCTGCGTCAGGCGTGGTCCCCCGCGGTGACGGCGTTCCTGCGCGCGCACGGCTTCCTGGACGCGGGTGCGCCGGGGCCGCGCGTGCCGGAGAGCCTGGCCGCGCTGGGCTGAGCGGGGTCGGGACGATCGCCCACACCTACCATGGCGGCATGTCGCTGCCCCATGCCATCCTCACCGCGCTGTTGGAGAAGCCCTCGTCGGGGCTGGAGCTGACGCGGCGGTTCGACAAGTCGATCGGCTACTTCTGGTCCGCGACGCACCAGCAGATCTACCGGGAGCTCGGGCGGCTGGAGGAGGCGGGGCTGATCCGGGCGCTGCCCAGCGAGGTGCCGGTGCGCGGGCAGAAGAAGGAGTACGAGGTGCTGCCGGACGGCAGTGCCGAGCTGGCCCGGTGGGTGGACGAGCGGCAGGATCCCAAGCCGATGCGGGACGCGCTGCTGCTGCGGATCCGGGCGGCGGCCGTGGTCGGGCCGCAGGGGCTGGCCGCGGAGCTGCGGCGGCACCTGGAGCTGCACCGGGCGCAGCTGGCGGAGTACGAGGCCATCGAGGCGAAGGACTTCCCGCCGGGGCGCGACGCGGACCCGGACCGGCTGCGCCGGCTGGTGCTGCACGGCGGGATCGCCCTGGAGGGCTTCTGGCTCGGCTGGCTGGAGGAGGCCCTCGGCGAGGTCGAGGACATGACCCGTCCCGGCGCGGGAGGGGACGGACCGCCGGCCGGCGCCTGACGCGCCCCCGCCCCGGCGGGCGGGGCGGAGGCGGGCGCGGGGCCGTCGGCGGGCCCTTACTTGTTCAGGTCGGCCCAGAACTCGTCGAAGCTCAGCAGCTTGTCGCCGTTGATGTCCTTGGCCGCGATGATCGCGTCGGCGATCGCGGGGGTGACGAAGTGGTCCCCCATCGCCTTCATGGCCGCGCTGTACTCGTCGGCCGTGATGACGCCGTCGCCGTTCGCGTCGAACCGGTCGAACGTCTCGCGTGCCTTGTCGATGTCCGCCACTGGGGCCACCCCTTCCTGGTGCTTGTTGACCGGCTCAGGGTAGCCGCACCGGGGGCGGGTCCCGCCCACGGGTCCCGGGAGCCGTCCGGCCCCGGGACACCGTCGCGTTCCCGCGCGGCGGGCCGGCTAGCGGAAGATCCCGGTGTGGCCGAGGGAGTAGCGGCCGGGCTGCGGGTACACCGCCAGGCCGTGGGGTCCGCTGCCGACGGGGATCCTCGCCAGCTCCTTGCCGGTGGTGGTGTCGATCGCGTAGACCTCGGAGTTGTAGCGGCCGGACAGCCACAGCACCTTGCCGTCCGCCGAGACCCCGCCCATGTCGGGGCTGCCCCCGTCGGGCAGCTCCCACTTCTTGGTGAGCTGCTTCTTCGTGAAGTCGAAGACCGAGATGCTGCCCTCGCCGCGGTTGGAGACGTACATCTCGCGGGAGTCGCGGCTGACGTAGAGGCCGTGGCAGCCCTTGCCCGTGGGCAGCAGCTTGGGGGTGTCGAACTTGTCGCCGCTGAGCACCCACATCCCGTGCGCCATCATGTCGGCGACGTAGAAGGTCTTCCCGTCCGGCGAGACCTTGACGTCCTGCGGCATCGCGCCCTCGAAGGGGAGCTTCTGCTGGGCGATCACCTCCATCTTCTCCGTGTCGACCTTGAGCAGCTCGCCGGAGAACTCGCAGCTGACGATGAAGTAGCGGCCGTCGAGCGAGAAGTCGGCGTGGTTGACGCCGAAGCAGGTCACCGGGACGGTCTTGACCCGGTTCATGGTGTGGGGGTCGCGGAAGACCAGCTCGCGGTCCATGGAGGCCATCACGACGGCGTACTTGCCGTTGGGCGTGAAGTAGAGG
The DNA here is from genome assembly GCF_040701585.1 of Streptomyces sp. NPDC093801. Taxonomy (NCBI): domain Bacteria; kingdom Bacillati; phylum Actinomycetota; class Actinomycetes; order Kitasatosporales; family Streptomycetaceae; genus Streptomyces; species Streptomyces sp. NPDC093801. Next base: position 93,405 of record NZ_JBFBDP010000012.1, read on the forward strand.
TTGTACGGGTCGTGGACCTCGACGGGCTCCCCCGCCTCACCGGTGGCGGGGTTGATGGGGGTGAGGGTGTGGCCCCGGTTGTTGTTGACCCACAGGGTCTTCATGTCCCACGAGGGCACCACGTGCTGGGGCTGGACGCCGACCGGGATGGTGTCCACGACCTTGTAGGTGGCCGGGTCGATGACGGACACCGTGTTGGAGTTGGTGTTCGGCACGTAGACGCGCGAGGGGAAGTCCTTGACCACCGGGGAGAGCTGGTTCGGCCGGTCCGCCGCGTAGACGTCGGCCGGATCGAGCACCGGGGGCATCCCCGGCAGCCCCGGCGGCACGGCCGGCAGGGCTTTGACGGGGTTGGCCGGCCCCTTGGAGCCGAGTGCCTCGGCGGGCGACTTGTCGCCCGATCCGCAGCCGGCCAGGGCGGCGAGGACCAGTCCGGCCAGCAGCACGGTGGCCTTCCGGGGAAGGCGGGTGGTCGTCATGGGGTCAGCAGCTCCGTGGTGGTCACCGCGCGCAGCTCGCGGCGCGCGAGTTCTTCGAGGAGGGGCGGCATCGCGTCGACCGTGTCCGCGTAGCCGAAGTGCAGGCTCACCACCGATCCGCCGTGGATCGTCCCGGTGACGTTGCGGAGGACGGCCGCGGCGCCGGGCGAGGTGAAGTCGAGGGAGTCCACGTCGTACGAGAGGACGTGCGGGTAGCCGGCCCGCTGGGCCAGCTTCTGGACGAGCGGGCTGGCGTACTGGGTCTGGGAGGGGCGGAACCAGGTTCCGATGGAGCCGGTGAGGCGCTTGAGGCGCTCGGCGCAGCCGGTGATCTCGGCAAGGGCCTCCGCTTCGGGCAGGGAGTTGATCGCGAGGTGGCGCTGGGTGTGGTTGCCGAGCTCGTGGCCGCCGTCCAGGATCCGGCGGGCCATCTCGGGGTGGTCGTCGAGCCAGGTGCCGATGGCCAGGACGGTGATCCGCGCGCCGGCCTTCTCCGCCTCGGCGAGCACGGCGCGGGCGGTGGCGGGGTCCCCGTTGCCGTGGAAGGTCAGCGCGACCTTGGGCCGGTCGAGCGGGCCGTGCGCGATCTCGACGGGCTGCCCGGGGAACCGGCGGGGGGCGGCGGGCTCGGCGGCACCGGGCCGGACCGCGTCGGGGCGGCCGGGGGCGGCCTGGGCGGTCCGGGGCGCCGACGGGGCGCCGCCGCCCGTGCCGCAGGCCGCGGTGAGGGCGCCGGCGGCGACCGCCGCCGTGGCGCGGAGGGCGGTACGGCGGTCTGGATAACAGAGCACCTGCCCATTTAAGTGGCGAACGCCCACAAAGATAATGATTGACCCAATTTGGGGCCTCCGGTAGTGGCGTCGCGGGAGACCACCACCCGGTATTCGATCAACGAATTACGCAGAGGAGTGGATAGTCATTCATGGATTGCGAGGTGAGTGGCTCACCTCACCTAAGATTTAGATGAAAAGTCTTAGGATATGCACACTTATGTCCGAGTAGGGACTTTTGGCGTTCGGGCCCTCGTCTGCCATAGTCGGAACCACGGCTTCCCATTGACCCGAGCGAAGCCCACCCGCCGAGGGCCACACACCCCACCGGTCCTCGGCGCCCACGAAACCCCCGTAGCGCCCCACCTCGGCGACAGGGGGTTTCCGGCGTTTCAGGGGGGTCAGCGGTCCGCGACCCGCATCTCGAACCAGGTGATCTTGCCACGCGGCAGCAGGTCGGCACCCCAGCGGTCGGACAGCTTGTCGACGAGGAAGAGCCCCCGGCCGGTGGTGTCCAGCTCGTGGACCGGCATCAGGCAGGGCAGCCCCCGCGAGGGGTCGCGCACCTCCACGCGGATCCAGCCGCGGCGGCGCAGCATCCGCAAGCCGAAGGAGCGGGCCCCGGTGTGGCGCACGGCGTTGCCGACGAGCTCCGAGACGAGCAGGACGGCGTGTTCGGCGATCTGCGGCGACAGGCCCCAGAAGCGGATCACCACGCTCTGGGTGAGCCGGCGGGCCGTCCCCGCGGACTGCGGCATGGACGGCAGGGTCACCTCCGCCTCCGCCGGGTTCCCGTGCAGCTCCAGCGCCTTGAGTCCCTGCTCGTCCTCGACCGCCGCCGTGAGCCGTACGGCCATAGCGTTGCCGCGCTGCCGCGGCTGTTCCACACCCTCCAGGCCCGCCATGCCCCCATCATGGACGGCCGCCGCGCCCGCCCGGGCCGTTCCACGGAATACGCCCCCCGGAATTAGGGATTCCGAGAGGGCGCACTGGCATATGCAAGGGGCAACCGGCTTACTGCCGGGCCATGTTGACCTGCGGTGACGGTCCGCCGGGAGGTGATCACCCTGTGTTGATCAACCGTTTCGCCTTAAGGTTGCCTTAAGGCCTGGATAAACCACCCGCAGGGGTTCCCCCGGGCGGGCCGCACCGCGACGGCCGGGCTCAGACGAACTTGGCCTTCCCGGGGCCCTCCTCGACGAAGCTGCGCATGCCGCGCTCGCGGTCCTCGGTGGCGAACAGGCCCGCGAACCAGTTGCGCTCGATCGCCAGACCCGTGTCGATGTCGGCCTCCAGGCCCGCGTCCACGCACTCCTTGGCCGCACGCAGGGCGATCGCCGGCCCCTGGGCGAGCTTCGCGGCCCAGGCGTGCGCCTGCCCGTACACCTCGGCGGCGGGCACGACCCGGTCCACCAGACCGAGGGCGAGGGCCTCGTCGGCCTTGACCATCCGGCCCGTGAAGATGAGGTCCTTGGCCTTGGAGGGGCCGATCAGCCGGGACAGCCGCTGGGTGCCGCCCGCGCCCGGGATCAGGCCGAGCAGGATCTCGGGCTGGCCCAGCTTCGCGTTGTCGGCGGCGATCCGGTAGTCGGCGCACAGTGCGAGCTCGCAGCCGCCGCCGAGCGCGTAGCCGGTGACGGCGGCGACGACGGGCTTGGGGATCCGGGCGACGGCCGTGAAGGCGTCCTGGAGGCCGCGGGACCGGGCGACCATGGCCGCGTGGTCCATGGTCTGCATCTCCTTGATGTCCGCGCCGGCCGCGAACACCTTCTCCCCGCCGTAGATGACGACGGCGCGCACGTCGGCGCGGTCGGTCGCCTCCACGGCGAGCTCGCGCAGCCGGTCCTGGGTGGCGATGTCCAGGGCGTTCATGGGCGGGCGGTCCAGGAGGATGGTGCCGACGCCTTCGGAGACTTCGAGAGAGAGGGTCATACGGGGAAGGTTAGCGGTGGTTAACGAGAAGTGGCCCGGTGCTGTGGGTCACAGCACCGGGCCACCGGATCAGCTCGCCGATCCGCCTACTTCTTCCACTCCGCCCAGTCCATGTTCCAGCCGTTGAGGCCGTTGTCCGGGGCGATCTGCTTGTCCTTGGAGTTCTTCACGACCACCACGTCGCCGATCAGCGACTCGTTGAAGAACCAGGCGGCGGGGGTGTTCGGGTCCCCGGCGCCGCGCTCGTCCTCCAGGCCGACGCAGCCGTGGCTGACGTTCTCCTTGCCGAAGGTGCTGGAGGGGGCCCAGTAGTTGCCGTGGACGAAGGTGCCGGAGTTCGACAGGCGCATCGCGTGCGGGACGTCCGAGATGTCGTACTCGCCGCCGAAGCCGACGGTGGCGCCGTTCATCCGGGTCACCTTGTACTTCTCGCTGATGACCATCTGCCCGTTGTAGGTGGTCGTCGCGGGGGAGCCGGCCGTGATCGGAAGGGTCTTGATCACCTGGTTGTCGCGGACGACCTCCATCGTCTTCGCCGTCGCGTCGACCGTGGAGACCTGGGAGCGGCCGATGGTGAAGGTGACCGTACGGGTCTGCTTGCCGTAGACCCCCGGGCGGCCCTCGACCCCGTCGAGGGCGAGCTTCACGGTGACCTTGGTGCCGGCGGCCCAGTACTTCTCCGGGCGGAAGTCGAGGCGGTCGTTGCCGAACCAGTGGCCCTCGACCGGCACGGAGGGCTCGGCGGTGACCGTGATGGCCTTCTCGACGGCCTCGGTGTTGGTGATGCCGCGGGTGAAGTTGATCGACACCGGCATGCCCACGCCGACGGTCGAACCGTCCTCGGGGGTGTAGTGGCCGACGAAGGTGTTCTGCGGGGTGAGGGTGGTGAAGGTGGTGTCCTTGGCGGACTCCCGGCCGGCCTCGTCCTTGGCGACCGCGTGCACCTTGTACTCGGTGGCGGAGGCCAGGTTGCGGGCGGGCTCCCAGCCGGAGCCGTCGGGGGTCAGCTTGCCCTCGACCGCGTTGCCCTTGGTGTCGGCGACCGTGACCGTCGTCAGCTTGCCGCCGGTGCTGGAGACCTTCAGGACGCCGCTGGTGGCGACCTCCTTGGCCCCGTCGTCCGGCTTGACGTTGACGACGGCCTTCGAGGCCTCCGTGTTGGCCTTGGCGGCGTTGCCGCCGCCGGGCTTGCCGTTGTCGCCACCGCCACCGCCGCCGGCGCCACCGCCGCCGCCGCTGCACGCAGTGGTGAGCAGAAGGGCCGCGCCCAGCATCAGGGCCGGCAGGCCGGTGCGGACGCGGCCGCGTATCGGCTGCACGTTCACTCGTGTTCTCCCCATGTCCCCCGCACGCGGACAGTCGCGCGCTTCGTCGACAGGAAATCACACGGGGGGCTTACGAATAGGCACGGTCATGTCACCGTTCCGTCCCAACTGCCTGCGGGGACGGACGGCGGACACGGCCGGTGCGCGGGCACCGGCCGTCCCGTGCGTCAGCCGCGGGGGGCGGCCCAGTCGCCGCCGAGGCCCGGGAGGCCGAGGCCTTCGTGGTCGCCGTGGCCGGGCTTGTCGTGACCCGGCGCATGGGGGCCGTCGTGGTCGCCGTGCTCCTCGTGGCCCGGCTTGTGGTGGTCCGGCTTGTCGTGGCCCGGCTTGTGGTGGTCCGGCTTGCCGTGCTTGTCCCGCTTGTTGAGGACCGGGACGACGATCTCGCGGCCGGGGGTGGCCCCCTCCAGCCACAGCGGGCCGGTGACCCGGTCGGCGGGCAGGACGTAGCCGTCGGGGGCCGCGGTCTCCAGGACGTAGTACGAGCCCGGGGCGAGCCCGTCGAAGGCGCAGGCCCCGTTCCCGCCGGTGGTGCAGGGCTCGCCGATCCGCTCGTCGGGGTACCGGCCCGCGGTCTGGAGGCCCTCGGTGTTGTTGGTCTCCTTCCACAGCTGGAACACCGCTCCGGCCAGCGGCTTGCGCGTCTTGGCGTCCTTCTTCAGGACCTTGAGGGAGCCGGGGTGCTCCACGTCCTTGCGCTGGTTGCGGATGGTGACGACGACGCCCTGGGCGACGTCGTTCCCGTCGAGGTCGAAGGCCGTGACGGGGTCGGCGGGACGCTCGTAGCCGTCGGGGACGCCCACCTCGCGCCAGTAGTAGCGGTCGCCGACCGGCAGTTCGACCGTGCAGGTGCCCTGGGTGTCGGTGACGCAGACGCCGCCGACCCGGGTGTCCGGGTCCTGGCCCGTCGTCTGGAGGTCGGCGACGCCGTTGGTCTCGCGCCACAGCTCGAAGCGGCCGCCGGGCACGGGCTCGCCGTTCTCCAGGTCGACCTTGTGCAGGACCACGCGGGCCCGGTCGCCGGGAGGCTCCGTGCGGCGGTTCTCGGTGACGACCTCCACCCCCTCCTCGACGTTGTCCGGCGTCAGGACCACCAGGAAGACCGGGTCGGGCGACAGGTCGTACCCGGGGGGCGCGGCCGTCTCGCGCCAGTAGTAGGCGCCGAGCCCCTCCTCACGGGTGCAGGTGCCGTCGGCGGGGGTGGTGCAGTCGGTCACCCGGGTGTCGGGGTTCAGGCCCTCGGTCTGGAGGCCCGGGATGCCGTTGGTCTCGCGCCACAGCTCGAAGCGGGCGCCGGCCAGCGGCCGGCCCTCCTCGTCGGTCTTCAGCACGGACAGCCGTCCCGTGACGGGCGGGTTGGGGGCGCACTGGGGCAGGTCCCCGTCGAAGGGGTAGGCGTGGAACTCCGCTCCGAGGCCGGTGGTCTCCGTCGGGCTGGTGTGGGTGACGCTGCCGGCGGTGAAGAAGCGCCCGTTGACGCCGATGACGGAGACGGTCGCGAGGGAGGATTCCGGGCCGATCAGGACGCTGCCGCCGAGCTGGGCGGAGCCGGCGATGCCGACCGTGCGGACGTCGGGGAAGTTCCACAGCAGCCGCTCGCGCAGCCCGGCCGGCAGCATGACGTTGTTGACGCGCAGCGCCCGGGTCTCGCCGGTGACGTTGACCAGGACGGTGGCGCCGGTGGGGATGCCGGCGAAGCGGACGGTCTGCTGGGCGGTGCCGGGGCCGGCGAGGTCGAAGTCCACGTTGAAGACCTGGAGCATGGAGGCGCCGTCGCCGGTGAAGACGGTCTCCTGCGCGCTCCACACGGCCCGGCCGGTGGCGGGGCGCGGGGCGCCCTGGGGGTAGGCGTAGCAGGTGCTCGCGGCGCCGAGCTGCCCGCGCAGCGCGGTGTAGGGGGCCACCGCCGCGGGGTCCTTGGCGGGGGTGCCGGTGACCGTGCCGGTGAGGGTGCCCGCGTAGCGGACGACGCCGTTGTCCGCGAGGAGCCGCTGGCCGGCGGCGACGGTGACGTCGTCGCCGGTGGTCAGGAAGTCCGAGCCGTCGGCCGGGGGGACCCGGGAGCCGACGCCGGCGATGCCCACGTTGTAGACGTTGCCTCCGGCGGACTTGTTCATGTCGAAGTCGCCGAGGACCACGACCTTGCCCTCGGCCTCTGCGGCTCCCCGGCGGACCTGCATGTCGCCGCCGACGAAGAGGTTGATGCCGTTGTCCCGGCCGGTGAAGGTCCCGTTGTTGGGCTCGGGCCAGACGGGCGGGCAGCCCTGGTTCGGGCCGGTCCCGCCGGGGATGCACGGACCGAGGCCGCCGGGCAGCGGGGCCCGCAGGGCGCGGGCCGCCGGCGGGGAGCCGCCGGGGCCCGCCGCGAGGGCCGAGGGGGCCCCGGCGGTGGCCGCGAGTACGGCTCCCACGGCCAGCCCGAGGGTCCAGTTCCTTGCTGACATGACGCTCCGTCCAGGAAATCGGGCCATCGCCTGCGCTGATGGCCCTGCCAGGCTGCGGGCGGGGCCCGGTGTGGCGGACGGACGACACTCCCCGGCTACGGCATTCCGGTCCGACGATCACTCGATTGCGGCGCCGGTCAGCTGATGGCGGAGCCCGCGACCCAGTCGGCCCAGGACATGTTCCAGCCGCCCAGCCCGTTGTTCGGCGCCACGGTCTTGTCCTGGGAGTTCACGACCTCCACCACGTCCCCGATCAGGGTCCGGTCGAAGAACCAGCCGGCCGGCGTGTCCGAGCCGCCGCCCTTGTCGTCGCGCAGGCCCACGCAGCCGTGGCTGGTGTTGGTGGTGCCGAAGGTGTCGGGGCTGGCCCAGTAGTTGCCGTGCAGGAAGGTCCCGGAGGCGGTGAGCCGGATGGCGTGCGGGACGTCGGGGATGTCGTACTCGCCCTTGCCGTCGTCGCTGGTGAAGCCGACGGTGGCGCCGTTCATCCGGGTGACGTCGAACATCTCCGTCACCACCATCTTGCCGTTGTAGGTCGTGTTCTTCGGGGCCCCGGCGCTGATGGGGATGGTGGACAGCAGCTCGCCGCCGCGCCGGACCTCCATGGTGTGCGCCGCCGCGTCGACGGTGGAGACCTGGGAGCGGCCGATGGTGAACCGGATGCTCTTGTCCTGGATGCCGTACGCCCCCGGCGCGCCCTCGACGTCGCGCAGCTTCATCCGCACAGTGACCTGGGTGCCCGGCTTCCAGTACTCCCGGGGCCGGAAGTCCAGGCGCTCGGAGCCGAACCAGTGGCCGACGACGGGCACGGCCGGTTCGGCGGTGACGGTGATGGCCCGTTCGACGTCGGCGCGGTTCTTGACGCCCCGGCTGAAGTTGAAGGAGACGATCATGCCGGTGCCGACGGTGGAGCGGTTCTCGGGCTTGAAGTAGCCGATGAACCGCTCCTCGGGGACATAGGTGGTGAAGGTGGTGTGGCGGGCCTGGCGGCGGTCGTGCCCGTCGAGGGCGACCGCGTCGACGGTGTACTTGGCGGCGAGCGAGAGCCGCCCGGCCTCCGGGTCGGGGCTCCAGCTGAGCCCGTCCGCGGCGATGGACCCGGGGACCTGCTCCTGCTGGGCGTCCTCCACCTTGGTGACCACGACCCGTTCCAGCCGGCCCTCCGGGACGTTGACCCTCAGCGGGCCGTCGGCCGGGACCCCCTTGGCGTTGTCGGCGGGGGTGATGCGGATGGCCTCGTCGGGCGAGCGGGGTTTGCCGGGCAGCGCCACCTCGACCGGGGACCCGCCGTCCCCGGTGCAGCCGGTGAGCCCGCCCAGCAGCGCCGCCCACACCGCCACGGCGGCCCATCCCGCCCCTGCCCGCCTCGTCAGAAGTGTCACGTCCCGTCCAACGACCGGGGCCCTCCGGGGGAAACGTGAGGGCCGGACACGTTCCGGGTACGGCAGTCAGGGCAGAACAGTGGGAAGGACCAGACGGGGGCGGGCCCCGGCCGGGACGCCGGGCCGCACTCCCCCGCCGGTACCCAGGAGCCGTGGAGGCGGGCAGTGTCGAGCGCAGCCGAGCAAGAGGCGGTGGATGCCGCCGCCAGCGATACCACCGAGGCCGCCCCCCGGGGCGGCCCGGACATGGACGCCGTACGGGACCGCGTCCAGGCACGGGTGCTGCGGGCGGCCGCGCACCCGGGGCCGGCGGTGTGGCCGGGGTCCGCGCACCCGCTGGGGGCCCGGTTCCACGAGGGCCCCGGCGGGGTCGCGGGCACCAACTTCGCGCTGTGGGCGCAGGGCGCGGAGGCGGTGGAGCTGTGCCTGTTCGACGCCCTGGGCACGGAGACCCGCTGCACCCTGACCGAGCTGACGCACGAGATCTGGCACGGCTTCGTGCCGGGCGTGCGGCCCGGGCAGCGGTACGGGTTCCGGGTGCACGGGCGCTGGGACCCCTGGACGGGGGCCCGGTACAACCCGGCGAAGCTGCTGCTGGACCCGTACGCGCGGGCCGTCGACGGGGACTTCTCGCTGCCGCCGGAGGTGTACGGGCACGTCCGGGACTGGCCCCAGCAGTACATCGCGGACACCGTGCGCGACGACCGGGACTCGGCGCCGTTCGTCCCGAAGGGGGTCGTCGTCCACGATGACGACGACTGGGCGGACGACGTCCGGCCGAAGACGCCCTGGGCCGATTCGGTGATCTACGAGCTGCACGTGCGCGGGTTCACCATGCGCCATCCGGGTGTTCCGCCGGAGCTGCGCGGCACCTACGCGGGGCTGGCGCATCCGGCGGCGGTGGCGCACCTGGTGGGGCTGGGGGTGACGGCGGTGGAGCTGCTGCCGGTGCACCAGTTCGCGCACGAGGACCACCTGCTCCGGCGGGGGCTGCGCAACTACTGGGGCTACAACTCGGTCGGCTACTTCGCCCCGCACGCCGGCTACTCCGCCAGCGGGACCGCCGGGCAGCAGGTGGGCGAGTTCAAGCGGATGGTGCGCGCGCTGCACGCGGCGGGGATCGAGGTCATCCTCGACGTGGTCTACAACCACACGGCGGAGGCCGGGGAGCTGGGTCCGACCCTGTCGCTGCGGGGCGTCGACAACCGGGGCTACTACCGGCTCCAGTCCGACCAGCGCCGCTACGCCGACTACACGGGCTGCGGGAACACCCTGCACGCCGGGCGGCCGCACGTGCTGCGCCTGATCACCGACTCGCTGCGGTACTGGGTCACGGAGATGGGGGTGGACGGCTTCCGCTTCGACCTGGCGGCGGCGCTGGCCCGGTCCATGCACGACGTGGACATGCTGTCGCCGTTCCTCGCGGTGATCGCCCAGGACCCGGTGCTGCGCCGGGTGAAGCTGATCGCGGAGCCGTGGGACGTGGGCTCGGGCGGCTACCAGGTGGGGGCGTTCCCGCCGCTGTGGACGGAGTGGAACGACCGCTACCGCGATGCCGTGCGGGACTTCTGGCGGGGCGCACTGCCCGACGTACGGGACCTGGGGTACCGGCTGTCGGGGTCGAGCGACCTGTACGCCTGGGGCGGGCGGCGGCCCTACGCCTCGGTGAACTTCGTGACGGCGCACGACGGGTTCACCCTGCGCGACCTGGTGTCGTACGAACGCAAGCACAACGAGGCGAACGGCGAGGGCGACCGGGACGGGACCAACGACAACCGGTCGTGGAACTGCGGGGCCGAGGGCGAGACGGACGATCCGCGGATCGCCGCGCTGCGCCGGCGGCAGCTGCGCAACCTGCTGACCACGCTGCTGTTGTCGACGGGCGTGCCGATGCTGGTGGCGGGGGACGAGTTCGGGCGGACCCAGGGCGGTAACAACAACGCCTACTGCCAGGACAACGAGACGGGCTGGGTGGACTGGTCGCTGCTCTCCGATCCGGCGTGGAGCGGACTGTTCGCGCTGGCCCGGCGGCTGGTGGCGCTGCGCCGGGCCCATCCGGTGCTGCGGCGGCGGGCATTCTTCTCGGGGCGGGCGCAGGGCGCGGACGGGCTGCGGGACCTGGCCTGGTTCACCCCGGCGGGGGCGGAGATGACGGAGCGGGACTGGTACGCGCCGGCGTCCGCGGTGGGGCTGTACCTGTCGGGGCGGGACATCCCCGGGCGCGACGAGCGGGGGCGGCAGGTGGCGGACGACAGCTTCCTGGCGCTGCTGCACTCCGGGGACCGGCCGGTGGAGTGGGTGCTGCCGGGGCCGCCGTGGGCCGGGGAGTACGACCTCGTCCTGGACACCTCGCGGGAGGACCAGGAGGCCGCGCCGGGGACCCGGCACCGGGGCGGGCGGCCGCTGACGGTGCCGGCGCGGTCGGTGCTGCTGCTGCGCGTGGCGGGCTGAGGGGGCGGCCGGGCCGCGGAGGGGAGGTACAAGCGGCCGATTCCGGACGTCCGCGTACATCCGGAGCGGAATCCTTCGGTCACCCTGCGATGATGTGCCCTTCCCGTGAACACACGAACACACGGGCACACGAACAGGAGTACGCATGGGCAGAGCAGGGACGGCGCTGCGGGAGCTGCGCGGGGCGCAGAAGACGGCGAAGGGCGTGTCGCTCTACTCCCGGTTCGTGAACCGGCCCGCCGGCCGGTACCTGGCCGCCGGCTCGTACGCGCTGGGGCTGACGCCCAACCAGGTGACGCTGGTCAGTGCCGCATTCAGCTTCGCCGCCGTGGCGGCGGTCGCCCTGGCCGCGCCCTCGTGGGGGCTGGGGATCGCCGTGTGGGCCGCGCTCGCGGTCGGCTTCGCCTTCGACTCCGCCGACGGACAGCTGGCCCGGCTGCGCGGGGGCGGCAGCGCGGCGGGCGAATGGCTGGACCACGTCGTGGACGCCGCCAAGCTGACCGCGCTGCACTCCTGCGTGCTGATCGCCTTCTACCGCTTCCCCGACGCCTACGGCACGGGCCCGGACGGCTGGCTGCTGGTGCCGCTGGGCTTCCAGTTCGCCGCGGTGGTCACCTTCTTCGGCGGGCTGCTCACCGAGAAGCTCAAGCCCAAGGCCGCACCGGGGAGCCCCGCCGCCGCGCCGTCGACCCTGCGCGCGGTGGCGCTGCTCCCCGTGGACTACGGGGTGTTCTGCCTGGTGTTCCTGCTGCTCGGCGGCGGGACGCTGTTCCGCTGGGCGTACGCGGGCCTGGGCGCGGTCGCCGTGCTGTTCCTGCTGGCGTTCCTGGCGAAGTGGTTCCGGGAGCTCAGCGCCGTTCGGCGGTGAGGGGGCCGGCCGGCGGCTGGTGCAGGGGGACGGCCTGCGGCTGGGCGAGGGCGTCCAGGGCCCGGCGCAGCTGGGTGCTGGACGTGTGCACGGTGTAGGGGAAGTAGACGACGTCGACCCCGTGGGCGGCGAAGTCCCGTTCCAGCCTGTCCCCCTTGGGCGTGCCCCGCCAGTCGTCGCCCTTGAAGATGACGTCGAAGCGGACCTGCTTCCAGGTCTCGACCTTGTCCGGGACCGTCTCGACGAAGGCGGCGTCGACGTACTTGACGCTGCGGACGATCTCCAGCCGCTCGACCAGCGGGATCATCGGGCGGCGCCCCTTGGCCAGTTCGGCCATCTCGTCCGAGACCACGCCCGCCACCAGGTAGTCGCACTGGCTGCGGGCGTGCCGGAGGATGTTGAGGTGTCCTATGTGGAACAGGTCGTAGGCACCGGGGGCGTAGCCCACCCGGTACGGCCGGCGCGCGGACCGCGCGGCATCGGACATGTGATGCTCCGTCATCGATTACCCCCCCACAGGCCGCACCCCCCGGTGCGGCGGAATGACCAGACAATAGCGCGCACGTTCCACTGCCCGACGGTGAACGCATAGGGTGACGTGCGCATCATCCAGGGGAGAAGGGGACGTCCAGTGTCCACATCCGGCCACCGGCGGCGGCTGCTGCTGGTTTCCACCAACTACGCCCCGGAGCACGCGGGCATAGGCCCGTACGCCACCCAGATCGCGGAGCACTGGGCGAGCACCGGCCACGACACCCACGTCCTCGCGGGCATGCCGCACTACCCGGCCTGGTCCCTGGAACCCGAGTACAAAGGGGCGCTGCGGCGCACCGAACGGCGCGCCGGGGTCACCGTGCACCGGCGTGCGCACACCGTGCCGGCGCAGCAGACCGCCGTGAAGCGGGCCCTGTTCGAAGGATCGATTCTGCTGCACGGTGCCGCGGCCCCGCCCCGGATGCCGAGGCCGCACGCGGTGATGGCCCAGATGCCCAGCCTGGCCGGCGGGGTGCTCGCGGCGCGGCTCGCCGCCCGCTGGAAGGTCCCGTTCGTCCCGGTGGTCCAGGACCTGATGGGGGCCGCGGCCGCGCAGAGCGGGATCAGCGGCGGGGACAAGGCGGCCGCGCTGGCCGGGCGGGCGGAGGCGTACGCCCTCAAGCGGGCCGCGCTGGTCGGCGTCATCCACGAGACCTTCGTGGAACGGGTCGTCGGCATGGGCGTGGACCCCGCGCGGATCCGCCTGGTGCCGAACTGGTCGCACGTCCCCCGGCCCACCCGGCCGCGCGGGGAGACCCGCCACCACCTGGGCTGGGCGCCGGACCAGACCGTGGTGCTGCACTCCGGGAACATGGGCCTCAAGCAGGGGCTGGAGGTCCTCGTCGGCGCCGCCCGGCTCGACCCCCGCGTCCGCTTCGTCCTGATGGGCGACGGCAGCCAGCGCGCGGCCCTCGCGGCCCTGGCCGCCGACGTGCCCAACCTGGACATCATCCCCCCTGCCGCCGACGGGGAGTTCCCGGATATCCTCGCCGCGGCGGACGTGCTCGCGGTCACGCAGCACGCGGCCGTGCTGGACATGAGCGTTCCGTCCAAGCTCACCTCCTACTTCCAGGCCGGCCGGCCCGTCGTCGCCTCCGTCGCGGCGCAGGGCGGGACCGCCCAGGAGGTGGAGCGTTCGGGCGCCGGGGTGCTCGTACCGCCGGAGGACCCCGAGGCCCTGCTGGGGGCCGTCCGGTCCCTGGTGGAGGACCCCGAGGGCGCGGACGCGCTGGGCGCGGCCGGTCCCGTCCACGTGGCGGCCCACCTGAGCCGTGAAGCGGGCCTGGCCCGCATCGACGCACTGATCGACGAAGCACTTGGGGGTCCCCAGTCGTGACCGAGACGAACCGCCCGGCAGCGGCCCCGCCCGAGGACGAACCGGACCTCCTGAGGGACCAGTTCCGGCAGCTGCTGCGCTACCGCCGGCTGCTCGGCGCCGGCGTGGGCATCGGCCTGCTGGGCGGCGTCTACCTCGGCATCTCCACGGCGGACACCTACGTGTCGGTCGCGGACGTGGTGCTGCGGGCCCCCACCGACGACCCGTTCAACCCGAGCCTGGCGCCCGACAAGGCGATCAACATCGGCTCGGAGCGGCAGGTCGCCCTCTCCAGCTCCATAGCCGAGCAGGCGGCGAAGACCCTCGGCGTCCCGGACAAGGGCGTGCCCGCGCTGCGCGCCGGCCTCCAGGTGACCAACCCGCCGCAGACGATGGTGCTCCGCTTCACCTACACCGCCTCCTCCCCCAAGGAGGCCGCCAAGCGTGCGAACGGCATGGCCCAGGCCTACCTGCACAAGCGGCAGGAAGCCCTCGACGTCACCCGCAACACGATGGTCAAGGGCTACGCGGACCAGCGCGACCCCGTCGCCAAGCAGCTCGACGACCTGGCCAAGCAGATCAACGCCATGCCGGCGGGCGCGGCCCGCGACGCGGCGCTGGGCTCCAAGACCGACCTCCAGAGCAAGGTCAACACGCTCAACAACAACATCACCAAGCTCCAGGCCCTGGACATGACCCCGGGACGGGTCACCAGCCCGGCGGCCCCGCCCGCCGCCGCCGACGGCCCGGGCATCCCCATGTCGCTCGCGCTCGGCGCGGCCACGGGCCTGGCCCTCGGCCTGCTCGCCGCCTGGGTGCGGCTGGTCTTCGACCCGGCGCCGCGCTCCGAGGGCGACGTGGCCCGCGCCCTGCGCGCACCCGTCCTGGGCTACCTGCCGCGGGACAAGACGGGCGGCGGTCCGCTGCTCGCGGCCGGCGAGGCCGATCCGCGGCTGGCCGAGGAGTACCGCTCCGTGGCCTTCCGGCTGGCCTACGACGCGCGCTTCGCCGACCGGCGGCGGCTGCTGGTCGTCGCGCCGCGCGGCAGCAGCGAGACGGCCGCCGCGGTGGCCGTGAACCTGGCCGCCTCCTTCGCCGAGACCGGCAAGGACGTCCTGCTGATCGAGGCCGACCTGCGCACGCCGGTGCTGGCCAGCCAGCTGCCGACGGACGCGGGCGGGCGGCCGCGCTGGAGCCAGATGACCGGCGGCCCCGGTACGGGCGGGCCCGAGTCCGACTGGCCGGACGGACGGCAGCTGGTGGTGGACGCCGGGGAGTCGGGCGCCTTCGACCTGATCCCGGGCGACCGGGTGCGCAACGTGGCCCGCGCGCTGACCTCTCCGCGCGCGACCCGGCTGATCTCCGAGGCCGACTCCCCCAACTCCACCGTGGTCGTGCTCGCGCCGCCGGTGCTCTCGTACGCCGACGCGCTCGCGCTCGTCGACCGCGTCGACGGGGTCCTGGTGGTCTGCGACCCGCGCGCGGTGCACCGCAGCGACCTGGCCCGGATCCGCGAGCTGATCAGCGGGGCCGGCGGGACCGTGCTGGGCGCGGTGCTGCACTCCCCGCTGCCGGGCGAGAAGCGCGGCAAGGGCAAGGCGGCGTCCGCCGCCCCCGCCCCGGAGGCCGTGCAGCCCCCGCCGGCCCGCGAGGCGGACGCGGCCGGGGGACGGCTCCCCGGCGAGGGCGGCGACACCGTGGCCCTGCGCACGGTCCGTTCGGGCCGGAGGTGAGCCGGCGGGGCCTCGCCGCGGTCTCCTCGGTCCTCGACCAGGCCGCCTCCAGCGCCACGAACATCCTGGTGCTGGTGCTGGCCGCCCGGCTGTCCTCGGCGTCGGGCTTCGCCGACTTCTCGATGGTGTACGTGGCCTTCAGCGTGCTCCTCGGGCTGAACATGGCCTACGTCGGCCAGACCGTGGTGCTGGAGAAGGGCCCGGGGCTGGGGGCGGTGTGCCGCTCGTCGGTGCTGTTCACGGCCGGGGCGGCCGCCGTGGCGGGGCTGCTGCTGGCCGCGGCGGGCCCCCTGGTGCCGGCGGACGCCGGATGGGCGTTCGCCGCGCTGGGACTCGTCCTGGCGCCGGTCCTCGTCCAGGACGGGCTGCGGTACTGCTTCTCCGCCCTGCGGGTGCCCGAGCGGGCACTGGCCGCCGACGCGCTGCGGCTGGTGTGCGTGGTCGCGGCGCTGGCCGTGCAGCCGCAGGGGGCTTCCGCGGGACGGCTGGTGCTGGTGTGGGGGCTGTCCGCGCTGCCCGCGCTGGGGCTGGGGCTGTGGCTGCTGCGGCCGTACGTGCGCGGCGCCCGTGCCGACGTCCGGCCGTACCTGCGGCGCGGGCACCTCGGGCAGCGGTTCGTGGTCGAGTTCGCCGTGGGCAACGGCTCCAGCCAGCTCGCGGTGCTGGGCCTCGGGGCCTTCGCGACCCCGCTGGCCGTGGGCGCGCTGCGCGGGGCCACGACCCTGTTCGGTCCGCTGAACGTGCTGTTCAACTCGGCGAACGCCTTCGGGCCGCCGATCGTCGGGCGCGCCGCGGGCAAGCGGGGCGTGGTCCGGCTGACCGCCCTGGCGGGCGCCGCCCTCGCCGTGGTCGGCGCCGGGTGGGCGGCCGTGCTGTACGCGCTGCCGGACCGGCTGGGCCGGCAGCTGCTGGGCGACACCTGGGAGGCGGCCTCCGCGCTCCTGCCGGCGACGGGCGCCCAGTACGCCGTGATGGGCCTGGGGACCTGTGCGCTGCTGACCCTGCGCGTGCTGAACCCGAAGGCCACCCTGTCGTTGCAGGTGGTGTTCTCGCTGCTGTCGGTGGCCCTGCTGCTGGGCGGGTACGCCGCCTGGGGCGTGGCCGGGGCTGCCTGGGGCCTGGCCCTGGGCTCGGCCGCGAAGGCGGCGGCGGGCTGGCTGCGGGTGGCCCGGCTGGAGCCGCCCGCCCCGGTCCCGGCACCGGCCGCCGCGCAGGACGCGGCGTAGCCTCGCCGGCCCCGCGCGTCAGGCGCAGGCGGTGGCCGGGGTGTCGTGGGTGAGCGCGCAGATCATCCGCTCGCCGCGCCGGTGCCCGGGGTACGCCGCGCGCAGTGCGGCCTCGAAGCCCTTCCACTGGCGGGTGATCTCGGCGGTGGCTCCGGCCGTCGCGCGGCGGAAGTCGTCGTCGGTCCGCGAGCGGACGGACCCGGCCGTGTCCTTGTTCAGGGCCCGGTTGTGGGTGACGCGGCCGCGGCAGTCGAGACTCCTGGCGCCGGTGGAATCGGCGTCGGGGTAGCAGCCGGTGGTGAGGTCCGCGGGGATCAGTTCCCGCACCTGCCGGATCCAGTCGGCGTCCTTCATCGTGCTGTAGCGGCGGATGTCGAGGAACGGCGCCACGCCGGTGCGCCCCAGGCCGGGCGGGTTGTCGGTGCCGATCTCTCCCGGGGCGGCCCGGTCGGCCCAGTTCGAGTGCGCGTAGAAGTCCTCGATCTGGTGCCAGCCGCGGCCGAGCTGCTCCAGGACCGCGCACTTGGCCCGGTCGGAGCGCCCGGTCCAGGTGCAGGGGGTGGACAGGTCGCTCTGGTCGGCGCGCACCCGGCCGTCGGCGTCGACGAGGCCGTCGGCGGCCCGGACCCCGCTGCGGAAGCGGACGACGGCCGAGCGGATGCAGGCGAGGAGCTCGTCGGTGGCCTCGGCCCGGGAGCGGGGGTACCGGGGGTCGTAGCGGGGGGCGAGGTAGTCGGCGTTGTCGCAGTGCAGGGGGCCGATGTCGAAGTAGGGGTGGCGGTCGTCGGCGTTGACCGCCCCGTCGCGGGCGTCGGCCATCGCCGTCAGCGTGAGCGGTTGCCAGGGCAGCGCGGCCCGGGTGACCTCCTCGTGGTTGCCGCCGGTGAAGGCGGGCGCGGCACCGGCCGCCGCGGCGGCCAGGACGGCGGCCAGGACGCCCGCGGCGACCGCGGGGGCCGCCCGGCGCCGGGCGGCCAGCGGGCGGTGGTCCATGCGGGGCTCCCGGCGTACGGGGGCGTGGGCTGCTCCCGCACTGCTTCCATGCTGCGCGCCCGGCCCGGGCCCCGCATGCCCGGGATCACCGGCGCAGGGTGGTGTTCGGGTCCGTGCGGTACGTGGCCACCAGCGCGAGGCACATCGCGGCGATCGCGACCCGGCCCGAGGCCTGGAGGAGCGGCCCGCGCAGCAGGATGAAGGAGTACCCGGCCACCAGCGGGACCACCACCGAGATCAGGCTCCCGGGCGGCGAGCTGCGCGTGGCGCGCCTGGCGTAGCGGCGGTCGACGCGCGCGGCGGCGTACCCGATGGCCAGCAGGCCGGCGCCCATGCCCAGGGGGCCGAAGTCCAGCCACAGCTCCGCCCAGACCGGGGAGGAGAGGTTGGTGTTGACCGTGCCCATCCACTGGCCGACCATCACGCCCGTGTCGCGCGGCTTGCCCGGCCACACCGAGCGGGGCACCGCGAAGAGGACGGACCCGGCGAGCTGGCGGCCGTAGGAGTGGCCGGGGCCGGAGTCGGCGAAGGTGATGGTGTTCGCGAACATGCCGATCTGGTCGTAGTCCTTGAGCGCCATGGGCTCCAGGAACGAGGTCGTCTCGACGGGCTTGTAGTTCTTCTCGTCGTAGCGGAAGCGGTCCGCGAAGGGGAAGACGAGGAGGGCGACGACCACGGCCATGGACAGCGCGACGCGGTACATGGCGGCGCTCACCGGGAAGAGGGTGAACAGCATCGCGAACATGACGGTCAGGAACCAGTAGCGCGGGTTCGAGACCGGGTTGTTGACGACGAGGTTGAGGGCGAGGAGCCCCGCCCAGGTGACGATGACCGACACCTTGCGGCGGGCGTACGTCGAAGTGATCAGCCAGCGCGTGTACAGCAGCATGGCGAGCAGCGCGGGGACGGTGCCGAAGCCGCGCAGCAGGGCCTGGCCCGCCTGCCCGTCGCCGTTGGAGACGCCCGCGTCCTGGATGCCGGCGATGATCTCCTGGCGGCTGGAGAAGAAGACGGCGGGGCCGCCCAGCTTGAGGATGAACGCCGTGCTGCACACGAAGGCGATGACGGTGAGGAGTTGGAGCCGCCGCCGGTGCGCCATGACGGGGCGGGGCTCCTTCGGGGAGCCGCCCGCGCGGCCCGCGGGCCGGTGGCGGGCCAGCAGCACGCCGACGTCGAAGGCGGCGCAGCCGAGGAGCACCAGCCCGATGGCGAGGGTGAGGTCGGAGCGCGGCCCGACGACCGGCGTCGGCACCCTCCCCAACACGGCCTGGGCGAGCGGCGCCACGCCCATCGCCATGTAGACGAAGAGCCAGAAGGACCCCTGGAGGAGCTTGCGGCGGCTGGTCAGCACCATGGCGGAGAGCCGGGCGCCCGCGTACATGGTGAGCAGCAGCTGGAGCCAGAAGGCCGCGTCCTCCTGGCCGTCGCCGGACTGGGCGGCGACGAACACCGGCAGGAAGACGGTGAATCCGAGCGCGAGCGGCACGGACAGCGCCCGGGAGAGCAGCGTGCGCGGGGTGGTGACCCGCCCCCACTGCGCCTCGTCCCCGGGTGTCGGCGGCGCCTCCTTCACGCTGGGCGTGCGTATGTCCGTAGCCACCTTTGCCCCCACCCCATGTGCGTGATCCGCGCGCAGTCTAATCTGAGCGTTCCGCGCCAGGGGAGGCGCGTGGGACGACGGGGGCGACCGGTGCGCAATCTTCCTGCCTTCACGCTGGGCGGATACGACAAGGGGCGGGGGCTGCTGGCGCAGGCCCTGTGGTTCGCGGTGATGAACACCCTGTTCATGGCCTGGTTCTGCCCGGCACGGCTGCGCGTGGCGCTGCTGCGGGCGTTCGGGGCGGAGATCGGCGAGGGGGTGCTGATCCGCCACCGGGTGCGCGTGCTGTGGCCGTGGAAGCTGAAGGTCGGCGACCACACCTGGATCGGCGAGGGCGTCTGGCTGCTCAACCTGGAGCCGGTGGAGATCGGCGCGCACGTGTGCCTGTCGCAGGAGTCGATGCTGTGCACCGGCTCGCACGACCACCGCGCCGCCGACTTCCGCTACCGCAACGCCCCGATCACCGTCGAGGACGGCGCGTGGGTGGCCGTGCGGGCGACGGTGCTGGCGGGCGTGACGGTGGGCCGCTGCGCGGTGGCCGGCGCCGGCTCGGTGGTCCACCAGGACCTCCCCGCCCTGACCCTGCAGACCCAGGACGGCCGCCGCCGCCCGGTGGAGGAGCCCCAGTGAAGATCCTGCACGCCGTCACCCTCCACTCCCCCTCGCACGCCTTCGGCGGCCCGGTGCGGGTGGCCCTGAACCTGGCCCAGGGGCTGCGGGACCGGGGCCACGAGGCGCGGCTCGTGGCCCTCGGCGAGGGTTTCGACCCCTGGCCGACGTCGGTGGAGGGCGTCCCGGCGAAGCTGTTCCCGGCCCGCCGCCTGCTGCCGCTGGGCTTCAGCGGGATGACCTCGCCGGCCCTGCTGGCCTCGGCGTCGCGTCTGGTCCGGGACGCGGACGTGGTCCACGTCCACCTGGCCCGCGACCTGGTCACCCTGCCGGTCGCGCTGGCGGCCCTGCGGGCGGGCAGGCCGCTGGTCCTCCAGACGCACGGGATGGTGGACCCGAGCGGGAAGCTCCTCGCGAAGGTCCTGGACGCGGTGGCCGTACGCCGCCTGCTGCGCGGCGCGGACGCGGTGCTGTACCTGACCCCGCACGAGCGCGCGGGCCTGGACGCGGTGGTCGGCACCCCGCCCCTCTCCCAGGCGGTCCGCCTGGTGAACGGCACCCCGTCGCAGGAGGAGCGGCCGCCGCTGGGCGGCCCGCCCCGCATCCTGTACTCGGCCCGCCTCCAGGCCCGCAAGCGTCCGGTGGACTTCGTGGACGCGGCCCCGGCGGTCCTGGCCGTCCACCCGGACGCGCAGTTCGTGGTGGCGGGCCCGGACGAGGGCGAACTCGCCGCCGTGCGCGCCCGCATCGCCGCCCTGGGCCTCGCGGACCGCTTCACGGTCCCGGGCGCCCTCTCCACCGCGGAGGTCCTCACGGAGCTGCGCCGCGCCCACGTCTACGTCCTGCCCTCGGTGGACGAACCGTTCCCCATGTCGGTCCTGGAGGCCCTGGCGGTGGGAGTCCCCACGGTGGTCACCCACTCCAACGGCCTGGCCCGCGACATCGCGGCGTCCGGCGCCGGCCGGGCGGTGGACCCGGGCCCGCAGGGCGTGGCGGAGGCCGTCCTGGACCTCCTGTCCCCGGCCGCGAACACCGCGGCGTCGACCGCGGCCCGCGAGCTGGCGGCGAAGTCCTTCTCCATGGACTCGGTCCTGGACACCCTGCTCGGCGTGTACGAGGACGCCGCCCGGCGGGGCTGAGGGACGTGCGGACGCCGCCGGACCCGGGGCGGGTGCGGCGGCGTCGTGGGGGTGGGGCGGTTCAGGCGGGGAGCCAGGCGTAGCAGTTCGTCGAGGTGAACTCCGCCGCGCCCGCGGGGATCGTCGCCGTGATGCGGTCGCCGGGCTTGGGCGGGGCTTCCGGGCCCGAGGCGAGGACAGCGCCGTCCTTGGACTTGGCCTCCCAGGTGCAGGTGGCGGTCTGGGTGAGGGCGCGGTAGGTGCCCGCGGCCGGGTTGGCGCGGGAGCCGTCGCCGAAGCCCTTCTGGGCCGCGTCCAGGACCGGCTTCTGGTCGGGGCAGAGGAAGGTGATCGCGTCCCTGGCGCCCGTCACCTCGCCCGAGGCGATCGACGCGGCCGCCGCGTCCTTGTCGCGCTTCGCGGTGCGCTCCACCCGCTGGCAGGTCTCCTGGCCTGTCTGGAGGACGGCGGCCGGGTCCGTCTTCTCCGGGACGCGGCCGCTCAGGTACTTCTTCTCGTTCTCCTTGAAGCTGCCCGTCTTCGGGGTGAGCTTCGCGTCCGGGAGGACCGGGCCCGCCGGCTTGGCGTTCGGGTCGGGGGCGGCCGACGGGCCCGCGTCCGCCGGGTCGGGGGCCGGTGACGCGGCCGGGGGCTTCGGCTTGGCCGGGCCCGCGTCGGCCTTGGTGTCGCCGGAGGAGCTGCATCCGGTCAGGGCCAGGGCGGAGACCAGGAGGAGGGCGGCGGTCGCCGCGGAGCGAACGTGCATCAGGGGCTCCCGAGGGACGAGAAGGCGTACGGGGCCCGGCGGTGTGAGCGCCGGGCCCCGTACGTCCTCAGGTGGTTACTTCTGGCCGAAGGTGAGGATCAGCTGCGGAGCGGCGTCCGCGGCGGTCGACTCCGAGGACCAGAGCCACAGCGCGTCGGTGCCCGTGCTGGTCAGGCCGAGGCTGTAGCTGCTGCCCAGCACCGCGGAGAGCGCGGTGGTGTCCAGCTCGACGCTCTGGAGGGCCGAGCCGTCCGGCACGCCCGCGATGCTGCCGAGCGGGGTGGTGCCGAGGGTGGGCTTGGTGGTGAACGTCGTGCCCGCGCCGCTCCAGGTGCCGGTGACCGGGACCACGGAGACGGTGTCGGTGGTGCCCGCACCGGTCTGCGTGGAGGTCTTGAACTGGAGCGAGGCGGCCTTCAGGACCTGCCCGGCCGGGGCGGCCGGGAGGGTGAAGCGCAGGTACGACTCGTACGCGGAGGTGCCGCGGACCGCGAGCTGCGTGGAGGTGCCGTAGGCCGTCGTCGGGGCGCCCTGGTTGATGTAGGTGTCCTCGGCCGCGGGGACCTTGGAGACCGTGTCGGTGGGTGCCTTGGCCAGGTCGTAGTGGGACTTGACCTGGGCCTGGGTGAGCGCCGTCGGGTAGACGGCCGTCTCGTCGATCTGGCCGGCGAAGAAGTTGCTGGTCGGACGGGTCGGCCAGCTGCTGAGGTTGTCCCCGCCCACGTGCCAGTAGCCGGCGTAGGGGGTGGAGTTGGTCGCGCTGTTGGTGCCCTTGTTCTGGCCGTCGACGTAGAGCGTCATGCCGCCGGGGCCCTGGGTGCCGACCACGTGGTGCCACTTGTTGTCGTTGTACGTCTCGAACAGCCCGGTGGAGATGGTCCGGGTCGAGCCGTTGTAGACGCCGAAGACGAGGCGGCCGGTGTTGGTCATGTACAGCTGCTTGTCGTAGGAGCCGCTGTTGTTGACCGTGTTGTTGCCGAAGCCGATCAGCTTGCCGCCGCGCGTGGTGTTGGTCTTGAACCAGGTCTCGACGGTGAAGCTGCTGCCCACGAACTGGCGGTGGTCGCTGTACACCTGCTGGCTGGTGCCGTTGAAGCCCATGGCCGTGCTGGTGCCGCTGACGGCGCCGGGGCTCTGGTTCAGCGCCGGGGCGTTGACCTGGATGCCGCTGGTGTTGCCGCCGTCGGAGGAGTCGGCCACGTACGGGCTGACGGTGTCGTCGTAGCGCCAGTAGAGGTTGGCGCCGTCGGCGCGGACCTTGTCCGGGTAGGCCTGGACGGAGGTCGGGACGGTCACGGAGGCGGTCGCCGACAGGGCGCTGGTGTTGCCGGCGCCGTCGGTCGCGGTGACCCGGTAGGTGTAGGACTGGCCGGCCTTGACCGTGGTGTCGGTCCAGGAGGCCTGCGGCCGCTCGAACTCCAGGGAGTCGGCGGTCATGGTCTGGATCGGGGTGGCCGAGCCGTTGCGGTAGATCCGGTACGTCAGCTTGCTGTCGTCCTGGTCGTAGCTGGTGCGCCAGCGGACCTGGACCTCGCCGGGCTTGGTGCCGGCGGCGCTGGCGACCGGGGTGGTGGGCGCGCCGACGTCACCGGTGTTGGCGAAGCGGGTCAGGCCCGCCTGCGGCTTGCCGTTGATCTGGGTGAACTCGCCGCCCACCCAGAGGTACTTGACACTGGACTTCTCGGCCACGGCCATGACGCGCGGGCCGATGCCCTCGCCGATGCCGTCGTTGGCGGTCGGGTGCCAGCCGAGCTTGCGCGGGCCGCGCACGAAGCCGTCCACGGGGGCGGGCGCGGCGCCGGTGTGGTCGGTCGGCTGGGCCATCAGGAAGTTGCGCTTGCCGTCGGGGAACTCCAGCTCGGTGGAGCAGTCGTGGCCGTGCGAGGCGCTGTAGAGGACGCCGTCGTACGGGAGCACGAACTGGGTCGCGCCGAGGCAGCGGTCGCGCCACTTCTCGTTGAAGTCGGTGTTCAGGCCGATGCGTCCGTCGAAGACGCCGCCGCCGGAGCCCTCGTTGGCGGTGTAGTAGCCCGTGGCGTCGGCGGCGATGTCCTTGACGACCGAGTTCGACGGGATGGTGGAGTAGGTCTTGGCGACCGCTCCGGTGGTGGCGTCGACGACGGCCAGGGCGTGCGAGTTGGAGCCGTTGACCGTGAAGAAGTCGCCGCCGAGCAGGACCTTCTTGCCGTCGTTGCTGACCTTGATGGCGCGGCCGGGCTCGTCGGCGTTGGCGGTGAAGGGCTTGAGGGCGCCGGAGGAGGCGTCCACCGCGGCGAACCGCTCGCGGGTCTGGCCCTCGACCGTGCCGAAGTCGCCGCCGACGTAGAGGGTGTCGTCGGTGACCTCCAGGGCGCGCACGGTGGCGGGCACGCCGGGGTGGAAGGAGGCCTTGGGGGTGCAGGTCTCGATGTCGACGGCCGCGAGGCTGGAGACCGGGGTGCCGTTGACGGCGCCGAAGTAGCCGCCCGCGTAGAGGGTCTTGCCGTCCTTGGAGACGGCCAGCGCGCGGACGGTCGCGGTGCCGTCGCCGACGGTGAACGCCAGCTTGCAGGAGGTGGGGTTGCCCGTGGCGGCGTCGAGCGCCACGAAGTTCACGGCTTCCTGCTCCGTGCCGCCGACGGCGTCGGGCGGGGTGACGGCCGAGAAGGTGCCGCCGGCGAAGACGGTGCCGTTCGCCTCGGCCATGGCGAAGACGACGCCGTTCGGCTGCCAGGTGGGCAGCTCGTCGGCGGTGAACGCCACCGGCGGCGTGAGGGCCGACGCCGCGGGCATCAGCACGACGCCCAGGCCGGTGCCGGCACCGGCCAGGGACAGGACGAGGGCAGCAGTCAGCCCTCTGGATCTACGCATGAACCCCCCAGGGCAATCGCCCGGTCTGATGGCTGGAACTGTACGAACAGCCATGTGTACCCGGCGCAGACTAGGACGCAGGCGAAGGCCCGGTCACCTCACTTGACCCACTGCATACCAACTTGGGATCAACAGGGTTCAGAACAGAGGGCGCACGAGGACATACGGCAGGTTTGCCCCGGTCAGGACCGCGGAGCATCGCGGACATGACCGAGACACGGCAAATCGTAGGCGAAATATACGGCCTCAGCGGTCGATACGGACGGTCGCGCCCGCCAGTTGGTCCTCGACCTGTCGGATGTCCGCGTCGACCATGATGCGGGCCAGTTCGGGCACGAGGACCGTCGGCTTCCAGCCGAGGATCTCCCGCGCCTTGGAGGCGTCGCCGATGAGGGCGTCGACCTCGCTGGGGCGCTCGTACTTGGGGTCGTAGCGGACGTGCTCGTTCCAGTCCAGGCCGGCGTGGGCGAAGGAGGACTCGACGAACTCCCGCACGGTGGCGGCGACTCCGGTGGCGACCACGTAGTCGGTCGGCTCGTCCTGCTGGAGCATCCGCCACATCGCATCGACGTACTCGGGCGCGTAGCCCCAGTCGCGGACGGCGTCGAGGTTGCCGAGGTAGAGGTGGTCCTGGAGGCCGGCCTTGATCCGGGCCACCGCGCGGGTGATCTTGCGGGTCACGAAGGTCTCGCCGCGGCGCGGGGACTCGTGGTTGAAGAGGATCCCGTTGACGGCGAACATGTCGTACGCCTCGCGGTAGTTGACCGTCGTCCAGTACGCGAAGACCTTCGCGGCGCCGTACGGGCTGCGCGGGTGGAACGGGGTGTCCTCGTTCTGCGGGGGCGGGGTGGAGCCGTACATCTCCGAGGACGAGGCCTGGTAGATGCGGGTGTCCACGCCGCTGGCCCGGATGGCCTCCAGCAGCCGCAGCGCGCCGAGTCCGGTGACGTCGCCGGTGTAGAGGGGCGCGTCGAAGGAGACCCGGACATGGGACTGGGCGCCGAGGTTGTAGACCTCGTCGGGGCGTATGTCGCGCAGCAGGTTCACCAGCGCCACGCCGTCGGAGAGGTCGGCGTGGTGCAGGACGAAGGAACGGTTCGCCGTCTGCGGGTCCTGGTAGACGTGGTCGATCCGCTCCGTGTTGAAGCTGGAGGACCGCCGCACGAGTCCGTGCACCGTGTAGCCCTTCGAGAGCAGGAGCTCGGCGAGGTACGAGCCGTCCTGTCCGGTGACGCCGGTGATCAGTGCGGTCTTGCCCATGGGTCCCCCTGGGGTCCGTTGTTGCTGTTGCGTGTGAGGCTGCGCCTCGGTGTGCGGTCTGTGTGGTCGGTGCGGCGGGCGGGACGCCGTAAGTCCGGGTCGGCGCGCGTCGGCGGACTGGCATCATCGGCGGTATGACTAATCCGCAGCCGCTCCTGCCCCCGCACGCCCGTGTCTTCGTCGCCGGACACCGCGGCCTGGTGGGCTCCGCGGTCGTCCGCCGCCTCACCGCCGACGGCCACGAGGTGCTCACCCGCGGCCGCGCCGACCTCGACCTGCGCGACGCCGCCGCGACGGAGGCGTACCTGAGGGACGTCCGCCCGGACGCCGTGGTGCTGGCCGCCGCCAAGGTCGGCGGGATCATGGCCAACAGCACCTACCCGGTGCAGTTCCTGGAGGACAACCTCCGGATCCAGCTCAGCGTGATCGGCGGGTCGCACGCCGCCGGTGTGGGGCGCCTGCTGTTCCTGGGCTCCTCCTGCATCTACCCCAAGCTCGCCCCGCAGCCGATCACGGAGGACGCCCTCCTGACCGGGCCGCTGGAGCCCACCAACGAGGCCTACGCGCTGGCCAAGATCGCGGGCATCGTGCAGGTCCAGTCGTACCGCAAGCAGTACGGCGCCTCGTACGTCTCCGCCATGCCCACCAACCTCTACGGCCCCGGGGACAACTTCGACCTGGAGTCCTCGCACGTGCTGCCCGCGCTCATCCGGCGCTTCCACGAGGCCGCCGCCGAGGGCCGCGAGGAGGTCACGCTGTGGGGCAGCGGCACCCCGCGCCGGGAGTTCCTCCACGTCGACGACCTGGCGGCCGCCTGCGCGGTGCTGCTGGAGCGCTACGACGGGGACGAGCCCGTCAACATCGGCTGCGGCGAGGACCTGACCATCCGGGAGCTGGCGGAGACGGTCGCCGAGGTGACCGGCTTCGAGGGGCGGCTCGCCTGGGACACGTCCAAGCCGGACGGGACCCCGCGCAAGCTGCTGGACGTCTCCCGCCTGACCGCGCTGGGCTGGAAGCCCGGCATCGGGCTGCGCGACGGCATCGCCTCCACCTACCGGTGGTGGCTGGAGCAGGACTGATCTCAACCCGGGCCCCTCAGTACGCTCCGCGGCCGTCGACGACGGCCCGGAGGGTACGGCCCATGACGTCGACATCGCTGGTGAAGGACCAGTTGTCCACGTACTGGAGATCAAGCTGAATCGTTTCGTCCCAGGAGAGGTCGGAGCGTCCGCTGATCTGCCACAGCCCCGTCATCCCGGGCCGTACCGTGAGCCGGCGCAGCTCGACCTCGCCGTACTCCGCCACCTCCTCCGGCAGCGGAGGGCGCGGGCCGACCAGGGACATGCTGCCCGTCAGGACGTTGAACAGCTGGGGGAGTTCGTCCAGCGAGGTGCGGCGCAGCAGCCTGCCCACCCGGGTCACCCGGGGGTCCCTGCGCATCTTGAACATCAGCCCGTCGTTCTCGTTGGACCCCGACAGCTCGGCCTTGAGGCGGTCGGCGTCCACCACCATCGTGCGGAACTTCCACATGACGAACGGGACCCCGTCGCGCCCGATCCGGCGCTGGCTGTAGAAGGCGGGGCCGCGCGAGCCGAGGCGGATGGCCAGCACGATCCCGAGGAACAGCGGTGACAGCAGGAGCAGTCCGGCCGCGGCCGCGACCCGGTCGAGCACCGACTTGAGCAGGGCCTGCGCCCCCCGCCGCACGGGCGGGGCGACCCGCAGCACGGCGAGCCCGCCGGCGGACAGGGTCTCCAGCCTCTTGACGGAGACCTCCACCAGGCCGGGGAAGACCGCCATCTCCAGCCCCTCGTCGTGCAGCGCCCACGCCACCCGGCGCAGCCGCTCCCCCGCGATCCGCGCCCCGGGCACCACCAGCACCAGGTCGGCGTGGTGGCTGCGGACGGCCCCGAGCACGGCGGCCGAGTCCTCGGCCAGGACCTCGGGCATCCGCGCGCCGAGCCGGCCCGCGACGGGCACCCCGCCCTCCAGGGAGCCCTCGCCGACCGGGAGCACGCCGACGACCACGTACGGGTGGTCGGTGCGCGCCGCGAGGTGCGCGATGACGTGATCGGCGGCGGCCGGCTCCCCGGCCACGAGCACCCGGCTGACGGCCTGGGCCGCGCGCCGGGCCGCGAACAGGTGACGGTAGATCAGTTTCCGGCAGGCGACGGTGACGAGCAGCGCCGGCAGCAGCGCCCCGAGGGCGGCCAGCCGCGGGGTGCTCTCCCCGGTGACCACCCGGGCGACGGCCAGGACGCCGATCAGAATCAGCCAGTCGTGCACCATCGGCAGCACACCGCGGGATTCTCCGAGCGCGCGGGTGGCGTAACGTCGGCGCAGCGCCTGCACGCCCGTCCACGCGAGGGCCGCGCCCAGGGCGCAGTACACCGGCCTGGCCTGCTGCGCCGCGTCGAAGACCAGGCCGACGGGAACGGCGGCGCCGGCGAAGTCGGCGGCCACGGCGGCGGGCAGGTACCAGCGGGCCTTGTCACCGATGCGCCGCGCTGGGGCGTCCAGGGGCCCGTCCGCATCCCCGGCCGCCGCGGCCACTCTTTGCGCAGGAAAATGGACATGCCTCATGGGCCCCCCTGGCACGTGGTCTATGTCGGTGGCGCTTGTCCGCTGCTTCCCCGGGCAACGAACATCTGTCGCACCGGGAAACAGTACGACAAACACCCGTACGGTAAATGCCGTTCGGGTGAACGACGCCTCTTGTTACCCAAGGGTTAGCAACCGGTACCAACCGTTCCACCACACGCGGACCCCCCTTGCACACAAAGGTGAATGGTCCGGATACCGGATACGTCTCTTCGGACAACGAACCGTTTCCAGCCAACCTTTTGATGTGGCCCTGACATCGGACACTCCAGGTGGCACTCTCTGATCCGTTCATCGCACAGCCCTGATCTGCCCGGAGGCCCACCCAGCCATCCGGAACCCCCCCCTTGCAGAAGGAGTCTGCGTTGAGTCCCACCCCCCAGCGGCGTGCCACCGCGGCCGGCGCACTCGTAGCTGCGGCTGCCCTGGTCGCCGTAGGTATGCAGGCCGGTACCGCCACCGCCGCCGCCGACGCCACCGCGTCGCAGGCCCGCACGGCCGCCCAGCCCAACCCGGGCGCGGCCAACCTCGTACTCAGCGCTTCGGAGCGTGCGACGCTCATCAGCGAGGCCAACTCGACCACCGCGCAGGCCGCCAAGGCGCTCGGCCTCGGCAGCGGCGAGAAGCTGATCGTCCGTGACGTGTCCAAGGACGCCGACGGCACCACGCACACCACCTACGAGCGGACCTACGACGGCCTGCCCGTGCTCGGCGGCGACCTGACCGTCCACGCCAAGGGCGGCGTCACCAAGAGCGTGACCAAGGCGACCCAGCACGAGATCAAGGTCGCGGACACCAACGCCACGGTCAGCACCACCGCCGCGGAGGGCCAGGCGGTCTCCGCCGCCAACTCGGCCGGCTCCAAGCAGTCCAAGGCCGACAAGGGCGCCCGCAAGGTGATCTGGGCCGGCTCCGGCGTCCCGGTCCTCGCCTTCGAGACGGTGGTCGGCGGCCTCCAGGACGACGGCACCCCGAGCCGGCTGCACGTGATCACCGACGCCAAGACCGGCGCGAAGATCACCCAGTGGCAGGCCGTCGAGACCGGCACCGGCAACACGCAGTACAGCGGCCAGGTCACCCTCGGCACCACCCAGTCCGGCAGCAACTACACGCTGACGGACGCCGGGCGCGGCGGCCACAAGACCTACAACCTGAACGGCGGTTCGTCGGGCACCGGCACGCTCTTCAGCAAGACCACCGACGTCTGGGGCAACGGCCTGCCCTCCAACAAGGAGACGGCCGGCGCGGACGCCGCCTACGGCGCCCAGCTGACGTGGGACTACTACAAGAACGTCCACGGCCGCAACGGCCTGCGCAACGACGGCGTGGCCCCCTACAGCCGGGTCCACTACGGCAACGCGTACGTCAACGCCTTCTGGGACGACTCCTGCTTCTGCATGACCTACGGCGACGGCGAGGGCAACAACAAGCCCCTCACCTCCATCGACGTGGCCGCCCACGAGATGACGCACGGCCTGACCTCGGTCACCGGCAACATGACCTACAGCGGTGAGTCCGGCGGTCTGAACGAGGCCACCTCCGACATCATGGCGGCGGCCGTCGAGTTCTGGGCCAACAACCCGACCGACGTGGGCG
This sequence comes from Streptomyces sp. NPDC093801, assembly GCF_040701585.1. Lineage (NCBI taxonomy): Bacteria > Bacillati > Actinomycetota > Actinomycetes > Kitasatosporales > Streptomycetaceae > Streptomyces > Streptomyces sp. NPDC093801. The sequence continues at coordinate 123,257 of NZ_JBFBDP010000012.1, forward strand.
ACTACCTCGTCGGCGAGAAGATCGACATCAACGGCGACGGCAGCCCGCTGCGCTACATGGACAAGCCGAGCAAGGACGGCGCGTCGAAGGACGCGTGGTACTCGGGCATCAGCTCGATCGACGTCCACTACTCCTCGGGTCCGGCCAACCACTGGTTCTACCTGGCCTCCGAGGGCTCCGGCGCCAAGGTCATCAACGGCGTGAGCTACAACTCGCCGACCTCCGACGGCCTCCCGGTCACCGCGATCGGCCGTGACGCCGCCGCGAAGATCTGGTTCCGCGCGCTGACGGTGGGCTACTTCAAGTCGACCACCAACTACGCCGACGCCCGCGTCCAGACCCTGAAGGCCGCGGCCGACCTGTACGGCCAGGGCTCCGCCACGTACAACAACGTGGCCAACGCCTGGGCCGCCATCAACGTCGGCCCGCGCATCAACGACGGGGTCACCGTCACCGCGATCCAGAACCAGACCACCCAGGTCAACACCGCGGTGAGCCTCCAGGTCCAGGCGACCAGCACCAACCCGGGCGCCCTGACCTACGCGGCGACCGGCCTGCCGGCCGGCCTGTCGATCAACTCCTCGACCGGTCTGATCTCCGGTACGGCGACCACCACGGGCACGTCCAACGTGACCGTCACCGTCACCGACTCGGCGAGCAAGACGGGCACCGCGTCCTTCACCTGGACCGTCGGGACCTCGCAGCAGAACGTGTTCGAGAACACGACCGACTACGCGATCAACGACAACGCCACGGTCGAGTCCCCGATCACGGTCACCCGCACGGGCAACGCCCCGAGCACCCTCAAGGTGGACGTCAACATCCTCCACACCTACATCGGTGACCTGAAGGTCGACCTGGTGGCCCCCGACGGCACCGTCTACAACCTGCACAACCGTGCCGGTGGCAGCGCCGACAACATCATCAAGAGCTACACGGTGGACGCCTCCTCCGAGGTCGCCCAGGGCGTCTGGAAGCTGCGCGTGAACGACAACGCCAGCTTCGACACCGGCAAGATCGACAGCTGGAAGCTCACCTTCTGACCCCTCGGGCCAGGCAGTGAACCACGGCTGAACCGCTGAAACCACGGGGCCGCCCGGGGAGGAATCCTCCCCGGGCGGCCCTGTCCCGTGTGCCCCTGCGGCGCGGGGCCGCGGGCGGTGGATCAGCCGAGTGAGCGGCGGGCCGCGTCGATGAAGGCCCGGTCGAACACGACGCGGTCCTTGCCGCGCTGCTGGCGGGGGCGGGCGCGGTCCTCGTCGCCCCAGTCGTCGTCGCGGTCGTGGCGGCCGTGGTGGTGGTCGTCGGTCGGCTTGAGGAAGACGGAGCGGGCGTTCAGGTCGTGCGCGCGCTCGCCCGGCCGCAGCACCTCCTGGGCCTCGCCGCCGCAGCTGTTGTCGCGGAAGACGAGGGCCAGCGAGTCCGTGTCGTTCTGCACCGCGAAGGCCGCCCGGTTGCGGCTGGTGCCCGTCAGGCGGTAGCAGGTGTCGTTGTCGGCCGGCTCGATCGTGCCGTGGCGGACGTCGCCGTCGTCGTCCGTGAAGCGGTAGTGGATCTCGCCGAGGGTGCCGTGGTCGTGGTCGTGGGCCAGGGCCTGGCCGGAGGTGGGGAGGACCAGCGCGGCGGCGAGGAGGGCGGTGGCGACTGTGGCTGTGGAGCGGAGGCGCATGGGGGGTCCGTTTCTCGCGGGGGCGTCCGCGAGGCAGCCTAGGCACCGGCGGGGCGGCGGGCCCGGTGCCATACGCCATCCGTTCGAAGGTTCACCCTCCTGCCCCGCCGCCCGCCGCTGCGCCGGGCCGGGTCCCCTCCCCGCCCTTCGCCCGTTCCCCGGGCGCCGCCCGGACCCGCGCAGCGGCAGGCCCTACGCCGGCCGGCCCGGACGGGTCGGCTCGACGACCGGGGCCGGGGCCGGGGCCGGAACCTGGGCCGGGGCCTGAGCCGGGGCCTGGGCCTGGGCCTGGGCCTGGGCCTGGGCCTGGGCCTGGGCCTGAGCCGAGGCCGGGGCCTGGGCCTGAGCCGAGGCCGGGGCCGGGGCCGAGGCCGGGGCCGGGGCCGAGGCCGGGGCCGGGGCCGGGGCCTGAGCCGAGGCCTGGGCCGGGGCCTGGGCCTGGGCCGGAACCTGGACGGCGGCCGGGGCCGCCGGGCGGGGCATCAGGAGGAGGACCGTCAGGCCGCCCGCCAGGCCCAGCGCGCCCGAGACCGCGAAGGTCTCCCGCAGCCCGCTCGCGAAGGCCGCGTCCACCCAGGCCCGGGCCCCGGGCACGGCCTCCAGCAGCCGGCCGGCCCCGCCGGCGGCCAGGGCGTCGGCGGTGCCGGCGGGCCGCCCGTCGAGCCCGTCCGCCAGCCCGGCCTGGAACACGGCGCCCAGCACCGCGATGCCCAGGGCCGTGCCCAGCTGCCGCGAGGTGTTCAGCACCCCGCCGGCCATGCCCGCCCGCGCCGGGGGCACCGCCCCCATGGCGGCGGCGGCCAGCGCCGGCATCGACACGCCCACCCCGACCCCGGTCAGCGCCAGCCCCGGCACCAGCGCGGGCCAGCTGTCGCCGGCGTCGAGCATCCAGGCCTGCAGCAGCGCTCCCCCGCCGATCAGCAGCAGCCCGCCGCCGATGGTCAGCCGCGCGGAGACCCCGTGCAGCAGCCGCCCGGCCGCCGCCGCGACGACGAAGGCCGCCAGGCTCATCGGCACCAGCGCCAGACCGGCTCCCACCGGGGTCATGCCCTCGGCGGATTGCAGCCACAGGGAGACGTACATCAGGTACGAGAACGCCGCCCCCGAGGTCAGCAGTCCGGCGGTCATCACGGCCACGAAGGCCGGGCTGCGGAAGAGCGAGAGGTCCAGCATCGGGCGGGAGCCGCGCAGCTCGACGAGGACGAAGCCGGCGAAGGCGACGGCCGCCAGGGCGAACAGCCCGAGGGTCGCGGGCGAGCCCCAGCCGTCCTCGCCGGACCGGATCAGCGCGTAGGTCAGGGCCCCGGCCCCCACGGTGAAGGTGGCCATGCCCGGGAGGTCGAGCCCCTGCGCCCGCGGGTCGCGGGACTCCGTCACCGCCCTGAGGGTCACGAACACGGCCAGGGCGCACAGGGGCAGGTTGATGAAGAAGATCCAGCGCCAGCCGAAGTGCTCGGTGAGCAGCCCGCCGACGATCGGCCCGGCCGCCGCGGCGGCGCCGTTGACCGCGCCCCACACGCCGAAGGCCACGCCGCGGTCGCGGCCCTGGTAGGAGGCGCTGAGCAGGGCCATGGAGGTGGCGGCCATCGCCGCGCCGCCTATGCCCTGGACGGCGCGGAAGGCGATCAGCGCACCCGGTCCGTCGGCCAGGCCGCAGACCAGGGAGGCGGCGGCGAAGACCACGAGCCCGCCGAGGTAGACCCGGCGGCGGCCGATCCGGTCGGCGAGCGATCCGGAGCCGAGCAGCAGGGCAGCGAGGGCGAGGGCGTAGATGTCCATCACCCACTGGAGCCCCGAGAAACCGGTGTGCATGTCGGCGGCCATGTCCGGGAGGGCGACGGTCACGATCGTGACGTCGACCAGGAGCATGAACGCCCCGATGCACACCGCCGTCAGGGGCAGCCATTTGCGCATGGGGATTCTCCTCTGGTTCTTCCGAGCCGGGGTCGTCGGTGCCCGGCGTTGGGTCTTCTCTGCGGTCGCCCCACCGTGGCAGCGGAGACCCGAATCACCCACCCGGAAGACCGGTTCCGCAGGATTCCGGTCGTTGACGCACCTGGAATGATGGAAACCATGCACCTCACGAACCGCGGGGAGCGGCCCACCGAGCTGGACGCCTTCGACCAGGCCCTCGCCCAGGCGCTGTCCATCGACGGCCGGGCCCCCTTCAGCCGGCTGGCCGAGGTACTGGAGGTCTCCGACCAGACGGTGGTGCGCCGCTACCACCGGCTGCGCGGGAACGGCCTGCTCCGGGTCGTCGGCCTGCCCGTCGGCGGCCGGGTCGGGCTGTTCGAGTCCTGGGTGCGCGTCCAGTGCGCCCCGGACGCGGCGGTCGCGGTGGCCGAGGCGCTGGCCCGCCGGCCCGACATCGCCTGGGTGACCCTGAACTCGGGCGGTACGGAGATCCACTGCATGACCCGGGCCCGGACCCGCGAGGACCGGGACGCCCTGCTGCTGGAGAAGCTGCCGCGCACCCGCCGGGTGACCGCCATCAGCGCCCACACGGTCCTGCGCAAGTACATCGGCGGCCCCGGGGTCTGGGCGGCGCTGAAGGGGCTGCGCCCGGACCAGGTCGAGGCCCTGCGCCCGCCGCCGCCCGCGCCGGAGTACGAGGAGGCGCGCTACACCCTCGACGGGGCCGAGCTGGCGCTGCTGGCGGTCCTGCGTCAGGACGGCCGCGCCGGCTACCCGGAGCTGGCGCGGGCCTCGGGCCTGTCGGAGTCCACGGCCCGGCGCCGGCTGGAGCGGCTGCGGGAGTGCGGGGCGGTCTACTTCGACGTGGAGGTCATCCCGGAGCACCTCGGCTACGAGGCGGACGCCTCCCTGCTGCTGACCGTGCCGCCCGCCCGGCTGGCGGAGGTGGGGGCCGCGCTGGGGAGCCATCCGGAGGTGCCGTTCGCGGCGGCCATCACCGGGGCGGCGAACCTGCTGGCCGTGGTGGTGTGCCGGGACACCGACGCGCTGTACACGTACCTCACCGAGCGGATCGGCGCGGTGCCCGGCATAGGGCAGGTGGAGGTCATCCCGAACCTGCGGACCCTCAAGCGGGCCGGGATGCTGGTCGAGGACGGGCGGCTGGTCGACCCGCCGCCCGCCCCCTGACCCGGGTCAGCGCAGCAGGACGCCGCCGGTCGCCGTGTCGGCGTCCACCGGGCCCGCGACCAGGCCCAGTTCGGCCGGGGTGGCCAGCATCGGGTGCGTGGGCAGGACCCGTACCGTGTAGCCGAAGGGGCCGGTCCGGTCGAGGGCGAGGGGGCCCTCGTAGACCCAGCGCCCCTCCAGGTCGGGACCGGCGGCGGGCTTGAGCGGGAAGGCCCGCCCGTCCTTGATCACGTCCTCGGAGTCGACCCGGCCCGCGACCGCCTGCACCTCCACGTCGTCCGGCGCGAGCGCGTCGAGCGCCACCCGCACCCGCAGCGTGAGGGTGGCCCCCAGCTCGGCGGTGCCTCCCACCGGCGTGGCGGCGACGGCCTCCACGTGCTCGACGGCCACCCGCGGCCAGGCCGCCCGCACCCGGCCCTTCCACCAGGCCAGGTCCCGCGCCGCGTCGGCGGTGAGGGCGCGGTGCGCGAGCGCCGCCGGGGCGTAGAGCCGCTCCACGTACTCCCGTACCATCCGCCCTGCGAGCACCTTCGGGCCCAGGGACACCAGGGTGCGCCGGACCATCTCGATCCAGCGGTCGGGCAGCCCGGTGCGGCCGGCCCGGTCGTAGAAGCGGGGCGCGACCCGGTTCTCGATCAGCTCGTAGAGGGCGGCCGCCTCCAGGTCGTCGCGCCGCTCCTCGTCCGTGCCGAGCCCGTCGGCGGTGGGGATGGCCCAGCCGAAGTCGGGCTCGAACCACTCGTCCCACCAGCCGTCCAGCACCGACAGGTTGAGGCAGCCGTTGAGCGCGGCCTTCATGCCGCTGGTCCCACAGGCCTCCAGCGGCCGCAGGGGGTTGTTGAGCCAGACGTCGCAGCCCGGGTAGAGCTTCTGCGCCATGCCCATGCCGTAGTCCGGCAGGAAGACGATCCGGTGCCGCACGCGCGGGTCGTCGGAGAAGCGCACCAGCTCCTGGACGAGCCGCTTGCCGCCGTCGTCCGCCGGGTGCGCCTTGCCCGCGACGACGATCTGCACCGGGCGGTCCGGGTCCAGCAGCAGGGCGCGCAGCCGCTCGGGGTCGCGCAGCATCAGCGTGAGCCGCTTGTACGAGGGGACCCGCCGGGCGAAGCCGATGGTCAGCACGTCCGGGTCGAGGACGCTGTCCACCCAGCCGAGCTCGGCGTCGGCGGCCCCGCGCTGCTTCCAGGAGGCGCGCAGCCGGTCGCGCACCTCCTGGACCAGCTGCTCGCGCAGGGAGCGCCGTACGTCCCACACGTCCTGGTCGGCGATCTGCGCGACGGCGTCCCAGCGGGTGGAGCCGCCGACCGCGAGGGCGTCCTCGGTGCGCCCGGCGCCGATCTGGCGGGCGCCGAGCCGCATGACCTCGGGGGCGACCCAGGTCGGGGCGTGCACCCCGTTGGTCACGGAGGTGATGGGTACGTCGGCCGGGTCGAAGCCCGGCCAGAGCCCGGCGAACATGCCGCGGCTGACCGCGCCGTGGAGGGTGGAGACCCCGTTGGCGCGCTGGGCGAGTCGCAGGCCCATGACGGCCATGTTGAACACCCCGGGGTCGCCGCCGGGGTAGGACTCGGCTCCGAGTTCCAGGATCCGGTCGACGGGCACGCCGGCCAGCTCGCCGCCCTCGCCGAAGTGCCGGGCGACGAGGGAGCGCTCGAAGCGGTCGATGCCGGCGGGGACGGGGGTGTGGGTGGTGAAGACGGTTCCGGCGCGGACCGCTTCGAGGGCGGCGTCGAAGCCCAGGCCCCGCTCCCCTTCCAGTTCCCTCATGCGTTCGAGGCCGAGGAACCCGGCGTGTCCCTCGTTGGTGTGGAAGACCTCGGGTTCGGGGTGGCCGGTGATGCGGCAGTAGGTGCGGACGGCCCGGACGCCGCCGATGCCGAGCAGCATCTCCTGGAGGAGGCGGTGGTCGCTGCCGCCGCCGTAGAGCCGGTCGGTCACCTCGCGGGCGCCGGCGTCGTTGTCCTCGACGTCGGAGTCGAGCAGGAGCAGCGGGACGCGGCCGACGCGGGCCTGCCAGATGTGCGCGTGCAACGACCGTCCGCCGGGGAGGGTGAGGGTCACGCGGGCGGGGGTGCCGTCCTCCTGGCGGAGCAGGGCGAGGGGCAGTTCCTGGGGGTCGAGGACCGGGTAGTGCTCCTGCTGCCAGCCGTCGCGGGAGAGCGACTGGCGGAAGTAGCCGTGCCGGTACAGCAGGCCGACGCCGACGATGGGGACGCCGAGGTCGCTGGCGGCCTTGAGGTGGTCGCCGGCGAGGATCCCGAGCCCGCCGGAGTACTGGGGGAGGGCGGCGGTGATGCCGAATTCGGGGGAGAAGTAGGCGATGGCGGCGGGCAGCCCGCCACTGTTCTCGTGGGTCTGGTACCACCTCCCGCCGTGGACGTAGTCGTCGAGGTCGGCCACAGCGACGGCGAGCCGGCGCAGGAAGCGCCGGTCGGCCGCGAGTTCGGCGAGCCGGGTGGCGGAGACGGAGCCGAGCAGCCGGACGGGGTCGCCGCCGGCGGCCTGCCAGCCCTCGGGGTCGACGGATTGGAAGAGTTCGCGGGTTTCCGTATGCCACGACCAGCGCAGGTTGCGCGCGAGTTCGGCGAGTGGCATGAGCGGCTCGGGGAGGACGGGGCGCACGGTGAATCGACGGATAGCCTTCACGTGTTCCACCTTCGCAGGGGATGACGGATCGGAGCGGCCGCACCACGCTGTGCAGGCGCGCAACGCCCCCGGAAGGCTACTGCCGGATGCGGTCCCCGGGCGGCCGTTCGTCCAACAGGTCGTCCAGATACGGGCGCAGCGAGGGCGGCAGGGCCGCGCGTTCGAGGCCGCGCAGCAGGGCGAGGACCGGGAACGAGACGAAGACGGCCAGCCGGAGCACGGCGTGCAACTCGCCCTCCAGGGCCTCCGGGTCGGTTTCGGCCGCGGCGGCCCGGGCCAGGGCGGCGCAGAGCCGGCGCCCGGCGTCGTCGTCCCAGGAGTCGGGCCAGTCGCAGGCCTCGGCGGCGGCCAGGCGGCGCACCCGGGGGTCGGGCGAGAGGAGCCCCTGGACGCACTCCCGCGCGCGGGGGTCGACGTCGAGGCGGTCCCACTCCTGCAGCCCGCGCGCCCCGGTCCCGGAGAGCAGGACCCGGGCGGTGCTGCCGGCGTCCAGCCGGTCGACGGCCCGCCCGTAGAGCTCGATCCGCTCCAGCACCACCCACGCCCCGTCGGTGGTGCGCAGCCGCGACCCGGTGCGGGGCGCCCCGCGCAGGCAGCGGACCACGGCGAGGGTGGCGGCCCCGCCGGGGGTGACGGGGGCGGAGACCTGGAGCCGGCCGGCCCGCGCGAGGAGGCGTTCCAGGGCGGGCGGCGCGGGCCAGAGCAGTCCGAGCCGCTGGAGCCCGAGGTCGCTGATCCCCGCCTCGACGGCGACGAGCGCGCCGACCTGCGCCTCCAGCGCGGCGGGGTCCTCCTCCACGCAGGCGGCCTCGACGAGCACTCCGGCCAGTTCCGCCTCCGCCCCGGGACCCCACACCGCCCCGCTCACCCACCGCGCGGCCCCTTCCCGCTGCCGGGGGTCGGGATGCACGAGCTGCTCGGTCAGACCCATGCCGCGCATTCTCGCGCGGATCACGCCCCCGGGTGACCCCTTCCGAAGTGCTGAAACACCGTCAGCCTCCGGTGCGGGCGATCGGGCCCGGGCCCGCGTCCCGGTGCCCTCGCGGGGCGCGGGGGGCCGGTGGGGCACGGGGTGCGGGGGTGTCACGCCGGACCTCACCTGGTCCCCGCCGACTTGACGGAGCCTCGGCCGATGTCGACCAGGGGCTTGGGGAATCGGGCGCTCCCTACGTACGAGTAGTTAACCGACAGCACGGATTGGGCGCTGTGGGATTGGGAAGGGCTCAGCGGGTACACGCGGTACACGCACGGCGCACCCTCCCCCGACCTTCTCCCGCCACCCGAGTGAACGCGGACAGGAGCGGCCATGCCCGCAGCCCAGCCGTCTTCCGAGCGGCTAGAAACAGAGCGAACAGAGCGTGCACTACCAGCCGTGATTCCGGCTGGCCCGTCACCGAGCCCTGCGAACTGCCTTCAGGTGATCCCATCATGATCGGTCGCATTCCCGTGCTGGACGTCCGCCCCGCCGTCGACTGCGGTGCCAGACCCGCCAAAGCGGTGGTGGACGAGGTCTTCGAGATTTCCGCCACCGTCTTCCGCGAGGGGCACGACGCCGTTTCCGCCCATGTGGTCCTGCGCGATCCCAGCGGGCGGCTGCGCCCGCCCGTCCCGATGCGCGAGCTGGCCCCCGGTACCGACCGGTGGGGGGCCCGCGTCTCCGCCGAGACCGAGGGGAGGTGGACGTACACCGTCGAGGCGTGGAGCGATCCGGTCGCGACCTGGCGGGCCCACGCCGCGGTCAAGATCCCGGCCGGTCTCGACACGGACCTGACGCTCCTCGAAGGCGCCGAGCTCTACGAGCGGGCCGCCGCCAAGGTCCCCAAGCGCGACGGGCGCGAGGCCGTGCTGGCCGCCGCGGACGTGATGCGCGACGAGGACCGGCCCGTGGAGGTGCGCCACGCGGCCGCGCTCGCCCCGGCCGTCGACGCGGCGCTGGCCCGGCGCCCGTACCGGGAGCTCGTGACCTCCGCGAAGGCGCTGCCCCTGCTCGTCGAGCGCCGGAGGGCCCTCTTCGGTTCCTGGTACGAGATGTTCCCCCGCTCCGAGGGCGCCGTGGTCGAGCCCGGCTCGACCCCCGTGAGCGGCACGTTCCGGACCGCCGCCGAACGGCTCCCGGCCATTGCCGCGATGGGCTTCGACGTGGTGTACCTGCCGCCGGTCCACCCGATCGGGTCGACCTTCCGCAAGGGTCCCAACAACACCCTATCGGCGGGAAGTTGGGATCCGGGCGTGCCGTGGGCCATCGGCTCCCCGGAGGGCGGGCACGACGCCGTCCACCCCGATCTGGGGACGCTGGAGGACTTCGACGCCTTCGTCGCACGGGCCCGCGAGCTCCGGATGGAGATCGCCCTCGACTTCGCCCTCCAGTGCTCCCCGGACCACCCCTGGGTGGAGAAGCACCCGGAGTGGTTCCGCCACCGCGCCGACGGGACGATCGCCTACGCCGAGAACCCGCCGAAGAAGTACCAGGACATCTACCCGATCCACTTCGACACGGACATGGCCGGGATCATCGAGGAGACCTGCCGGATCCTGCGCCACTGGATGGACCACGGGGTCCGGATCTTCCGCGTCGACAATCCGCACACCAAGCCGGTCGTCTTCTGGCAGAAGGTGATCGCGGACATCAACAAGACCGACCCGGACGTGATCTTCCTGGCGGAGGCCTTCACCCGGCCGGCCATGATGCGCGCCCTGGCCTCGATCGGCTTCCAGCAGTCGTACACGTACTTCACCTGGCGCAACACCAAGGCCGAGCTGACCGAGTACCTGACCGAGCTCTCCGGCACCCGCTCGGCCTCCGTGATGCGGCCGAACTTCTTCGTCAACACGCCGGACATCCTCCACGCGTACCTCCAGAAGGGCGGCCGCCCCGCCTTCGAGGTCCGGGCGGTCCTCGCCGCCACCCTCTCCCCGACCTGGGGCGTCTACGCCGGATACGAGCTCTGCGAGAACGAGCCGGTCCGCGAGGGCAGCGAGGAGTACCTGAACTCCGAGAAGTACGAACTGCGCCCCCGCGACTGGGCGGCGGCCGACCGCGAGGGCCGCTCCATCGCCCCGCTGATCACCACCCTGAACCGGATGCGCCGGCGCAACCCCGCCCTCCAGCAGCTGAGGGACATCCACTTCCATTCGACCGACAACGAACAGGTGATCGCCTATTCGAAACACGCGGAGGGCAATTCCGTACTGGTGGTCGTCAACCTCGATCCGCACCACACCCAGGAGGCGACGGTCTCGTTGGACATGCCGGTACTCGGCCTCGACTGGCACGGGTCCCTCGCGGTGCGCGACGAGCTCACCGGCGAGACCTATCACTGGGGCAGGGCGAACTACGTGCGCCTGGAACCGGGCCGTACGCCCGCGCACGTCCTGGCCGCCCTGCGACCGTCCCCGCCCACCGGAGGGTCACCCACCACATGATGATCAACGATCCCGTCCACGACACCTTCGAGGACACCCCCGCCAAGGACCGCGACCCCGACTGGTTCAAGCGGGCCGTCTTCTACGAGGTCCTCGTCCGCTCCTTCCACGACAGCAACGGCGACGGCGTCGGGGACCTCAAGGGGCTCACCCAGAAGCTGGACTACCTCCAGTGGCTGGGGATCGACTGCCTCTGGCTGCCGCCGTTCTTCGCCTCGCCGCTGCGCGACGGGGGCTACGACGTCTCCGACTACACCTCGGTGCTCCCCGAGTTCGGGGACCTCGCCGACTTCGTGGAGTTCGTGGACGCCGCGCACGGCCGCGGCATGCGGGTGATCATCGACTTCGTCATGAACCACACCAGCGACCAGCACGAGTGGTTCCAGCAGTCCCGCAAGGACCCGGACGGGCCCTACGGGGACTACTACATGTGGGCCGACAACGACAAGCAGTACCAGGACGCCCGCATCATCTTCGTCGACACCGAGACCTCGAACTGGACCTACGACCCGGTCCGCAAGCAGTACTACTGGCACCGCTTCTTCTCGCACCAGCCGGACCTCAACTTCGAGAACCCGGCCGTGCAGGAGGAGATCATCTCCGCCCTGCGGTTCTGGCTGGACCTCGGCATCGACGGCTTCCGCCTGGACGCCGTGCCCTACCTGTACGCCGAGGAGGGCACCAACTGCGAGAACCTGCCCCGCACCCACGCGCTCCTCAAGCGGGTCAGAGCGGAGATCGACGCGCACTACCCGGACACCGTCCTGCTCGCCGAGGCCAACCAGTGGCCCGAGGACGTCGTGGACTACTTCGGGGACTACGCGACCGGCGGGGACGAGTGCCACATGGCCTTCCACTTCCCGGTCATGCCCCGCATCTTCATGGCCGTGCGCCGCGAGTCGCGCTACCCCGTCTCCGAGATCCTGGCCAAGACCCCGGCGATCCCGGACCGCTGCCAGTGGGGCATCTTCCTGCGCAACCACGACGAGCTGACCCTCGAAATGGTCACCGACGAAGAGCGCGACTACATGTACGCCGAGTACGCCAAGGACCCGCGGATGCGGGCCAACATCGGCATCCGGCGCCGGCTGGCCCCGCTCCTGGACAACGACCGCAACCAGATGGAGCTGTTCACCGCCCTGCTCCTGTCCCTGCCCGGCTCGCCCGTCCTGTACTACGGCGACGAGATCGGCATGGGCGACAACATCTGGCTCGGCGACCGCGACGGGGTCCGCACGCCCATGCAGTGGACCCCCGACCGCAACGCCGGTTTCTCCTCCTGCGATCCGGGAAGGCTGAACCTGCCGGTCATCATGGATCCGGTCTACGGGTACCGCGTCACCAACGTCGAGGCCGCGATGTCCTCGCCCTCCTCGCTGCTGCACTGGACCCGCAGGCTGATCGAGGTCCGCAAGGCGAACCCGGCCTTCGGCCTCGGCTCGTACACCGAACTCCCCTCGTCCAACCCGGCCGTCCTCGCGTTCCTGCGCGAGTTCGGGGACGACCTGGTGCTGTGCGTGCACAACTTCTCCCGCTTCGCACAGCCCACCGAGCTGGACCTGCGGTCGTTCAACGGGCGGGTCCCGGTGGAGCTCACGGGCGACGTGCGCTTCCCGCCGATCGGTGAATGGCCGTACCTGCTGACGCTGGCGGGCCACGGCTTCTACTGGTTCCGCCTGCGCCGGGAACAGCCCGGTCTGTAGGCCAGTCGCGCGAACCTGCGCGCCACCGGAACGGGGCGGGCACTCCAACGGGTCAACGCCCGCCCCTGTACGGAGCATCCTGACCCGACACTCGCACTTACCGGAGAAGCAACTGCCGCACATCCGGGACACTCTGCGCATTCTGTGACGGCCCGGGGAAAGGACGCGACGCCATGTCGGAGGCTGCATCCGCCCGGAGCCGGCTGGCGGCCGACCGGGCCGCCGGGATCGGCCCGCTCGAACCGATGCTGAGGGAATGGCTGCCCGCGCAGCGCTGGTTCGCGGGCAAGGGACGCGGGATCGGCCGGCTCAGGGCCGTCTCGGCGGCCGAACTGCTGCCGCCGGGCTCCGTCCCCGGACTGCTGCACCTGCTGCTCGACGTGGACGGGGACTGCTACCAACTGCTCCTGGGCATCAGGCCGTCCCCGCTGCCGCCCGCCCTCGCCCCCGCCCTGATCGGCCACCCCCGGTCCGGCCCGTACGCGGGCAGGGCGGTGTACGAGGCCCTGGGCGACCCGAGGCTCGCCGCCATGCTGCTGGAGCGGCTGCGCTCCCCCGGCACCCTGGGGCCGCTGCGCTTCGACCGGGACCCGGACGCCCCGATCGACGCCGGTCTCACCCCCCGGCCGCTGTCCGGGGAGCAGACCAACTCCTCGCTGATCTACGGGGACGCGTACATCCTCAAGGTCTTCCGCCGGGTCGGCCCCGGGATCAACCCGGACCTGGAGCTGCCCAGAGCCCTGGCCGCCGCCGGCTGCGCCCGCGTGCCCGCGCCGGTCGCCTGGTACGAGGCCGCGCCGGGCGGCGGAGAACCGTTGACCCTCGGCGTGCTCCAGCCCTACCTGCGCGGCTCCGACGACGGCTGGCAGCTGGCCCTGCGCCGGCTCGGCGCCGGCGCCGACTTCACCGCCGAGGCGCACGCCCTGGGCCGGGCCACCGCCGAGGTGCACAGCGCCCTGGCCGACGCCCTGCCCACCCTGGCCCTGGGCCCCGAGCAGACCGCCCGGCTCGCCGCCGGGATGACCGCGCGGCTGGCCGCCACCGCCCGCGAGGTGCCCGCGCTGCGGCCCTACGAGGCCGGGCTGCGCGGAGCCTTCGACGCCCTGGCCGCCTCCCGGGGTGCCGGGGTGCCCGCCCAGCGCATCCACGGGGACCTGCACCTGGGCCAGACCCTGCGCACGGCCGACGGCAGCTGGGCGCTGATCGACTTCGAGGGCGAGCCCGCCCGCCCCCTGGCCGACCGCCGCCGCCCCGAACCGGCCGTCCGCGACGTCGCCGGGATACTGCGCTCCTTCGACTACGCCGCCCGCTCCCACCGGCCCTTCGCCCCCGCCTGGGCGGACGCCTGCCGGGCCGCGTTCTGCGAGGGCTACGCCCGCACCACCGGCCGCGACCCGCGCGAGGACCCGGTCCTGCTGCGCGCGTACGAGACCGACAAGGCGGTGTACGAGGCCCGCTACGAGTTCCGGCACCGCCCCGACTGGCTGCACGTCCCGATGGCGGCGATCCGCCGGCTGTCGGCGCCCGAGCGCCCGGCCCACCGCATGCCCCCGCCCGTACCCGGCTCCACCCCCCACCCGAAGCCCCCGAGGAGGCCGCTCGCGTGAGCGCCGCACGACAGCCGTCACCGACCGTCCGAGAGGAAGCCGCCCCCGACGCGGCCCCGACGCCCGCGCCGAAGACGGCGGCCCGGCCGCCCGTACCGAGGGGGTCGCGGGCCCGTCGCGCCGCGCCGCCCCACGGGGTCCGGCCGGCCGCCGCGCTGGACGCGGGGGAACGGGCCCGGCTGCTGGAGGGCCGCCACCACGACCCGCACGCACTGCTCGGCGCCCGCGCCCAGCGGGGCGGGGTGGCCTTCCGGGTGCTGCGCCCCTACGCGAAGGCCGTCACGATCGTGGCGAAGGGGCTGCGGGCCGAGCTCTTCGACGAGGGGGACGGGCTGTTCTCCGGGCTGCTGCCGCTGACCGGGGTCCCGAACTACCGGCTGCTGGTGACCTACGACAGCGACGAGATCGAGGTCCACGACCCGTACCGGTTCCTGCCCACCCTCGGCGAGCTGGACCTGCACCTGATCGGCGAGGGCCGGCACGAGGAGCTGTGGACGGCCCTCGGCTCGGAGGTCATGGAGCACCAGGGGGTGGCCGGCACCCGGTTCACGGTGTGGGCGCCGAACGCCCAGGGGGTGCGGGTCACCGGGGACTTCTCCTGCTGGGACCCGGTGGCGTACCCGATGCGCTCGCTGGGCTCGACCGGGGTGTGGGAGCTGTTCCTGCCGGGGGTGGGCGAGGGGGCCCTGTACAAGTACGACGTCACCCGTCCGGACGGGGAGCACACCCTGCGGGCCGACCCGATGGCCCGGTACGCGGAGGTCCCGCCGGCGAACGCCTCGGTGGTCACCGCCTCCCGCTACGAGTGGGGGGACGCGCGGTGGATGGCCGCGCGGGGGCTGCGCCCGGCGCACCAGTCGCCGATGTCGGTGTACGAGCTGCACCTGGCGTCCTGGCGGCCGGGGCTGAGCTACCGCAGCCTGGCCGAGCAGCTGCCCTCGTACGTCAAGGAGCTGGGCTTCACGCACGTGGAGTTCATGCCGGTCGCCGAGCACCCCTTCGGCGGCTCGTGGGGCTACCAGGTGACCGGCTTCTACGCGCCGACCTCGCGGCTGGGCACCCCGGACGACTTCCGCTTCCTGGTGGACTCGCTGCACCGGGCGGGGATCGGGGTGATCGTCGACTGGGTGCCGGCGCACTTCCCGCGGGACGCGTGGGCGCTGGCCGAGTTCGACGGGCGGCCGCTGTACGAGCACCAGGACCCGCGGCGGGCCGCGCACCCGGACTGGGGGACGCTGGAGTTCGACTACGGTCGCAAGGAGGTCCGCAACTTCCTGGTGGCCAACGCCGTGTACTGGTGCCAGGAGTTCCACGTGGACGGGCTGCGCGTGGACGCGGTGGCCTCGATGCTGTACCTGGACTACTCGCGCGGCGAGGGCGACTGGTCGCCGAACGAGCACGGCGGCCGGGAGGACCTGGACGCGGTGGCGCTGCTCCAGGAGATGAACGCGACGGTGTACCGGCGCTGTCCGGGAGTGGTGACGATCGCGGAGGAGTCCACGGCCTGGGACGGGGTGACGCGGCCGACGGACTCGGGCGGGCTGGGCTTCGGGCTGAAGTGGAACATGGGCTGGATGCACGACACGCTGCGGTACGTGTCGAAGGAGCCCGTGCACCGCAAGTACCACCACCACGACATGACCTTCGGGATGGTGTACGCGTTCAGCGAGAACTACGTGCTGCCGATCTCGCACGACGAGGTGGTGCACGGCAAGCGCTCGCTGGTGTCGAAGATGCCGGGCGACTGGTGGCAGCAGCGGGCGACGCACCGGGCGTACCTGGGGTTCATGTGGGCCCATCCCGGCAAGCAGCTGCTCTTCATGGGGCAGGAGTTCGCACAGGGTTCGGAGTGGTCGGAGACCTACGGGCCGGACTGGTGGGTGCTGGACTCCTCCTACCCGGCGGCCGGGGACCACCGGGGGGTGCGGGAGCTGGTGCGCGACCTGAACCGGGCGTACACGGCGGCGCCGGCGCTGTGGGAGCGGGACTCGGTGCCGGAGGGCTTCGCCTGGGTGGAGGCGGACGCCTCCGACGACAACGTGTTCGCGTTCCTGCGGTACGGACACGACGGCTCGCAGCTGCTGTGCGTGTCGAACTTCTCCCCGGTGGTCCGGCACGGGTACCGGATCGGGGTGCCGGACGAGGTGCCGGCGTGGCGGGAGGTCCTCAACACGGACCTGGAGGTGTACGGAGGGAGCGGGGTCCACCACGGCCGTCCGCTGCGCCCCGAGCCGGTGCCGGCCCAGGGCCGCGCGAAGAGCCTGCGGCTGACGCTCCCGCCGATGGCGACGGTCTGGTTCAGGCCCTGAGTACGCGGGGGCCCTCGCCACCCCCGTATGCGAGGGCCCCCGTTATGGATCACGTAAGGCATAGGGGTGCGGTTCACGGTGTGTGGTGGGGATCACGCGGCGGGCCCCCGGAGGTGCCTGAAATGGAGTGGCCTGATCCGTACGCTGTGAATGGATCTTCCGTCCATCCGATTACCGGACAGTCGCCGGGAAAACCGCATAAAGTCATGAACTGCATAGGACTTTCCTACGAGTTATTGGCTTGTTTGATTGGTCTGTAGTCGCAGCGGCTCGGCCACTCCTACGGTGTGCCCTGTGCACTCCAGCCCACCTTTCAATGCCCCCGCCGCGCGTCGCCTGCGCGCGGCCCTGGGCATGGCGCCCGGTCACGTCGCCTACGGCCTGCGGGCGCAGTACGGCCTGCTCGTCGCGCCCGAGACCGTGATGGCCTGGGAGCAGGGCGAGCAGTCGCCCAGCTCCGCCGAGCTGACCGCCCTCGCCGGCGTGCTCTGGTGCTCCCCCGGGGAGCTGCTCGCCGAGCCCGTCACCCTGCGGGAACACCGGCTGGCCCGGGGCATGGACCCCGAGGACCTGGCCCGCCGGGTCGGGCTGGAGCCGGGCGCGTACCTCAAGATGGAGGACAGCGGGCGCTGGAAGGGCAACGAGCGCCAGTCCGCCGCCCTCGCCTCGGCGCTCAAGCTGACCCTCGCCCAGTTCGTGGCGGTGACCGGCAAGCAGGAGGAGCTCGAGGGGCTGCTGCGCAGCGCGGCGACCACCCGCTGGCAGGCGTACGTGAAGCCGCTGGCCAAGCTGCTGCCGGTGCCCAAGGCGCATCTGGAGCGGGTCCTGGAGCTGCTCTACAACGAGTACCAGCAGCGGATGGTGGCCACGGTCAGCTGGGGCGGCGGCGAGAGCTCGACCTGGACCGGCGACGCCGGCCGGGAGTACCTGGAGGCGATCTCGGAGCGGTTCTGGTCGCTGGCCGGCGGTGCGTGACCGGGCGCACCGGCCGCGGCGGCCCCGGACGTCCTCCTCGCGGGAGGGCGTCCGGGGCCGTTCGGCGCGCGAGCGGGGGCCCGGGTCCCGGCGGGACGGGCCGAACGGGCCGCTCAGAAGACGGACTCGGCCTCGTACATGCGGTCGTCGGGGACGGTCTTCAGCTCGGTGACGGCCTCGGCCAGCGGGGCCATGACCACGTCGGTGCCGCGCAGGGCGGTCATGTTGCCGAAGTCCCCGCGGTGCACGGCCTCCACGGCGTGCCAGCCGAAGCGGGTCGCCAGCACGCGGTCGTAGGCGGTGGGGACGCCGCCGCGCTGGACGTGGCCGAGGATGACCGGGCGGGCCTCCTTGCCGAGGCGGTGTTCCAGCTCGACGGCCAGGCGGTTGCCGATGCCGGCGAAGCGCTCGTGGCCGTAGGCGTCGATCGCGCCCTTTTCGTACGGCATGGAGCCCTCGGCCGGGTGCGCGCCTTCGGCGACGCAGACGACGGCGAACTTCTTGCCCCGGGAGAACCGTTCCTCCACCATCTTGACCAGCGCGTCCACCTCGAAGGGCCGCTCCGGCAGGCAGATGCCGTGGGCGCCGCCGGCCATGCCGGACTCCAGGGCGATCCAGCCGGCGTGGCGGCCCATGACCTCGACGACCATCACGCGCTGGTGCGACTCGGCGGTGGTCTTGAGGCGGTCGATGGCCTCGGTGGCGACGGTGACGGCGGTGTCGAAGCCGAAGGTGCGGTCGGTGGCGGAGATGTCGTTGTCGATGGTCTTCGGGACGCCGACGACCGGCATCCCCGCGTCCGAGAGCATCCGCGAGGCCGTCAGGGTGCCCTCGCCGCCGATCGGGATCAGGGCGTCGAGCTCGTAGCGCCGGGCCAGCTCGTGCGCGTTCTCGGCGGCCTCGTGCAGCCGGGCGCGCTCCATGCGCGCCGAGCCGAGGATGGTGCCGCCGCGGGCCAGGATGCCGCTGACGGCATTGATGTCCAGGGGTCGGTAGTGGCCGTCGAGGAGGCCCTTGAAGCCGTCCTCGAACCCGATGACCTCGTCGCCGTGGCCGACCAGCGCGCGGTGTACGACCGACCGGATGACGGCGTTCAGGCCGGGACAGTCGCCGCCTGCGGTGAGAACTCCGATACGCATCGTCCTGTGTCTCCTGCTCCTGGTCGTACCTGATGGGCGTATTGATCCCACGTGTCCGATTGTTCCATGACGGCAGGGCGGGCCGCGCTCCGCGCTACTCCGCCCACCAGGCCTTTCGCCCCTGCCCTCCGGGCCTTTCTTCCATCGGGCGCTTTATCCACTGAGCGGGGTATTGTCAAGAGGTCGAGCCACACCAAACAGATATCCACCAGCATGGACGGAGGCCACGCGTGACGCGCAGCGTGTACGTGACCGGGATCGAGCGGGGGGACGGCCGCCAGGTCGTCGAACTGGGGATCATGGAGCTGCTGACCCGCCGGACCGGCCGGGTCGGCGTCTACCGTCCGCTGCTGCACGATGCGCCGGACCGCCTCTTCGACCTGCTGAAGGCCCGCTACCGGCTCGACCAGGACGCCTCGGACGCGTACGGGATGGAATACGGGGAGGCCTCCGCGGTCCTGGCCGAGAAGGGCACGGACGAGCTGGTCTCCCGGCTCGTGGACCGCTACCACCGGGTGGCCCGCGACTACGAGGTCATGCTGGTCCTCGGCACCGACTACGCCGACACCAACCTGCCCGACGAGCTGGCCCTGAACGCCCGCCTCGCCAACGAGCTCGGCGCGGTCGTGGTGCCCGTCGTCGGCGGCACCCGGCACCCGGCCGACGCCGTGCGCGCCGAGGCCCGCAACGCCCACCGGGCCTACGAGAGCCTGGGCTGCCACGTCGTGGCGATGGTGGTCAACCGGGTCTCCCCCGCGGACCGGGAGTCCATAGCGGAGCGGCTGGCCGCCCGCCTGCCCGTGCCCTGCTACGTCCTGCCGGAGGACAAGTCCCTGTCCGCCCCGACCGTCGCCCAGATCACCCGGGCGCTCGGCGGCGAGGTGCTGCTCGGCGACGACGCCGGGCTGGCGCGCGACGCCGTGGACTTCGTCTTCGGCGGCGCGATGCTGCCCAACTTCCTGAACGCCCTGACCCCCGGCTGCCTGGTGGTGACCCCCGGGGACCGCGCCGACCTCGTCGTCGGGGCCCTCGCCGCGCACGCCTCCGGCACCCCGCCGATCGCGGGCGTGCTGCTGACCCTGGGCGAGCGCCCGGGCCAGGACGTCCTGGCCCTCGCCTCGAAGCTGGCGCCCGGCACCCCCGTGGTCTCGGTGGCCGGGAACAGCTTCCCGACGGCCACCGAACTCTTCTCCCTGCAGAGCCGTTTGAACTCCGCGACCCCGCGCAAGCTGGAGACCGCGCTCGGCCTCTTCGAGCGGCACGTGGACACCGCCGAGCTGCGCGGGCTGCTGTCGGTGGCCCGCTCGGAGCGCGTCACCCCGATGATGTTCGAGCACGAACTGCTGGAGCGGGCCCGCTCCCAGCGGCGGCGCGTGGTCCTGCCCGAGGGCACCGAGGAGCGGGTGCTGCGGGCGGCCGACGTGGTGCTCCGCCGGGGTGTCTGCGACCTGACCCTGCTGGGCGACGAGCAGGCCGTCCTGAAGAAGGCCGCCGACCTGGGCGTCGACATCTCGGGCGCCCAGGTCATCGACCCGGCCGCCTCCCCGATGCGGGAACGGTTCGCCGAGTACTACGCCCGGGCCCGCGCCCACAAGGGCATGACCGTCGAGCTGGCCCACGACGTGGTCACCGACGCCAACTACTTCGGCACGCTGATGGTCCAGGAGGGCCTGGCCGACGGCATGGTCTCCGGATCCGTGCACTCCACCGCCGCGACCATCCGCCCCGCCTTCGAGATCATCAAGACCAAGCCGGAGGCCTCGATCGTCTCCTCCGTCTTCTTCATGTGCCTGGCCGACCAGGTCCTCGTGTACGGCGACTGCGCGGTCAACCCGGACCCGAACGCCGAACAGCTCGCCGACATCGCCGTCCAGTCGGCCGCCACCGCCGCGGCCTTCGGCGTCGAGCCGCGGATCGCGATGCTCTCGTACTCCACCGGCACCTCGGGCTCCGGCGCGGACGTGGACAAGGTCCGCAAGGCCACCGAGATCGTCCGCGAGCGCCGGCCGGACCTGCTCGTCGAGGGCCCGATCCAGTACGACGCGGCCGTGGAGCCGTCGGTGGCGGCGACCAAGCTGCCGGGCTCCGAGGTGGCCGGGCGGGCGAGCGTGCTGATCTTCCCGGACCTGAACACGGGCAACAACACGTACAAGGCCGTGCAGCGTTCGGCGGGCGCCGTCGCGGTCGGCCCGGTGCTCCAGGGCCTGCGCAAGCCCGTCAACGACCTCTCGCGCGGGGCGCTGGTCCAGGACATCGTCACCACGGTGGCCATCACCGCGATCCAGGCCCAGACCCAGGACGCGCCGGCCCCCACCGCCTGACCCTCTCCCCGCACCCCTCCCCCGCCTCCCGCCCGTTCCGAAGGAAAGACCCGCACCGTGACCGCAACGCGCGTACTCGTCCTCAACTCCGGCTCCTCGTCGGTCAAGTACCAGCTCCTCGACATGGCGGACTCCTCCCGCCTGGCCGTCGGCCTGGTGGAGCGGATCGGGGAGGAGGGCTCCCGCCTGGTGCACGAGCCGCTCGCCGGACCCGGGGCCGGAGCCGGTCGTCGTGAGCGTGCGGGTGCGATCGCGGACCACGGGGAGGCCCTGCGGGCGGTCGCCGAGGAGCTGGCCGCCGACGGCCTGGGCCTGGACTCCCCCGAACTGGCCGCCGTGGGCCACCGGGTGGTGCACGGCGGGACCCGGTTCACCGCCCCGACGGTGATCGACGACGAGGTGCTGGCGGAGATCCGCAGCCTGATCCCGCTGGCCCCGCTGCACAACCCGGCGAACGTGACCGGCATCGAGGTGGCGCGCGAGCTGCGCGCGGACCTCCCGCAGGTGGCCGTCTTCGACACGGCCTTCCACGCGACGATGCCGGAGCACGTGGCCCGCTACGCGATCGACGCGTCGACCGCCGAGAAGTACTCCATCCGGCGGTACGGCTTCCACGGCACCTCCCACGCCTACGTCTCGCGGGCGACGGCCGCGCTGCTGGGCCGGGCGGTGGAGGACGTGAACGTGATCGTGCTGCACCTGGGCAACGGCGCCTCCGCCTCGGCCGTGCGCGGCGGGGTGTGCGTGGAGACCTCGATGGGCCTGACCCCGCTGGAGGGGCTGGTCATGGGGACGCGGTCGGGAGACCTGGACCCGGCCGTGATCTTCCACCTGGCCCGGGTGGGCGGGCTGTCGGTCGACGAGATCGACTCGCTGCTCAACAAGAAGAGCGGTCTGCTGGGTCTGTGCGGCGACAACGACATGCGCGAGGTGACCCGGCGGGCGGGCGAGGGAGACGAGGCGGCGCGCCTGGCGCTCGCGGCGTACGTCCACCGGCTGAAGAAGTACATCGGCGCCTACACGGCGGTACTGGGCCGGGTGGACGCGGTGGTGTTCACGGCGGGCGTCGGCGAGAACGCCCCGGTGGTCCGGGAGGCGGCGGTTTCCGGCCTGGAGGTGCTGGGGCTCGCGCTGGACCCGGAGGCCAACGCGGCACGGTCCCCGGAGCCCCGGCTGATCTCGCCGGACCACGCCCGGGTGGCGGTGGCCGTGGTGCCGACCGATGAGGAGCTGGAGATCGCCACCCAGGCGTACGCGCTGGTTACCCAGTAGTCACTTGGACTTTCCACCAGACGGAATATTCCGCTACGAAACAAACGGATAGGATCCGCTTCATGCGCCGTTCCAAAATCGTCTGCACGCTGGGCCCCGCCGTCGACTCGCTTGAGCAGCTGAAAGCACTCATCGAGGCAGGTATGAACGTGGCCCGATTCAACTTCAGCCACGGTTCCCAGGCAGAACACCAGGAGCGGTACGACCGCGTCCGGAGGGCTTGCGAGGAGACCGGGCGCGCGGTCGGCGTCCTCGCCGACCTCCAGGGTCCGAAGATCCGTCTGGAGACCTTCGCCGAGGGCCCCGTCGAGCTGGTGCGCGGTGACGAGTTCACCATCACCACCGAGGACGTCCCGGGCGACAAGTCCATCTGCGGCACCACCTACAAGGGCCTCCCGGGCGACGTCGCCAAGGGTGACCAGATCCTGATCAACGACGGCAACGTCGAGCTGCGGGTGACCGAGGTCGACGGCCCGCGGGTGCGGACCATCGTCATCGAGGGCGGTGTGATCTCGGACCACAAGGGCATCAACCTGCCGGGTGCCGCCGTGAACGTCCCCGCCCTGTCGGAGAAGGACGTCGACGACCTGCGCTTCGCGCTCCGCATGGGCTGCGACATGGTCGCGCTGTCCTTCGTCCGCGACGCCAACGACGTCAAGGACGTCCACCGCGTCATGGACGAGGAGGGCCGCCGGGTCCCCGTCATCGCCAAGGTGGAGAAGCCGCAGGCCGTCGAGAACATGGAGGCCGTGGTCGCGGCCTTCGACGCGGTCATGGTGGCCCGCGGCGACCTGGCCGTCGAGTACCCGCTCGAGAAGGTCCCGATGGTCCAGAAGCGGCTCATCGAGATGTGCCGCCGCAACGCCAAGCCGGTGATCGTCGCCACCCAGATGATGGAGTCGATGATCACCAACTCCCGGCCGACCCGCGCCGAGGCCTCCGACGTCGCCAACGCCATCCTCGACGGCGCCGACGCGGTCATGCTCTCCGCCGAGTCCTCCGTGGGCGCCTACCCGATCGAGACCGTCAAGACGATGTCGAAGATCGTCACGGCGGCCGAGGAGGAGCTGCTCTCCAAGGGCCTCCAGCCGCTGGTCCAGGGCAAGAAGCCGCGTACCCAGGGCGGCTCCGTCGCCCGCGCGGCCTGCGAGATCGCGGACTTCCTCGACGGCAAGGCCCTGGTCGCCTTCACCCAGTCCGGCGACACCGCCCGCCGCCTGTCGCGCTACCGCGCCCAGCAGCCGATCCTGGCGTTCACCACCGACGTGAACACCCGCAACCAGCTCACCCTGAGCTGGGGCGTCGAGTCGGCCATCGTCCCGCACGCCGACAGCACCGACGCGATGGTCGAGCTGGTCGACGCCGAGGTGCTGAAGCTCCAGCGCTTCAACGCCGGCGACACCATGATCATCACCGCCGGCTCGCCCCCCGGCGTCCCGGGCACGACCAACATGGTCCGCGTCCACCACCTGGGCGGAGCCGCCCGCGACTGAGCCCCCGGGCCGTCCGACTCTGCCGCACAGAGACCGAGGGCGGCGCCCCGGTCCCTTGGGGGACCGGGGCGCCGCCCTCGGTGCGTTCCGCGGGGCCGCCGCGCGCGTCAGCCCTCCGGTGGGCCGATGTAGTTGTGCAGGCCCGGGACCGTGAGGTTGCCGCCGAACTGGCCGGCCTGGACGACCTTGACGTGCGTGAAGAACGCGAAGGGGACGTTCAGGGGCGGCGGGCTGTTCGGGGTGAACTCGATCGGGATGAGCCCGAAGAGGTTGCCCTTGAGGCTCTCCGTGTACATCGTGACCTTGCCGTCGCGGATCTTGGACGTGGAGCCCGGGCGCGACTTCAGGTGGGCGACGTTCCCGCTCTTGCCGACCGTCTGGTAGAGGTCCTTGATGTCCAGCGAGTCCGCCGTGAACTTCAGGACCTTCTTGGTCTTCCCGCTCGCCGTCTTCACCTCGACGATGCCCTCGTAGTCCAGGCCGTAGAGGGTCAGCAGGGAGCTGTCCAGGTACCAGGGCTCGTCGGGCAGCAGCGGGATGCCCTGCTCCAGCTTCGCGTCGGCCAGGGCCTTCGCGTCGAAGGTCGGGCAGGGGAAGGGCTGCTTGCCGTCCGGGTCCGCCGTCGTCGAGGACGAGGGCGAGGGCGAGGCGCCGTCCGCCTTCTCGTCGTCGGCCCCGTCCGCGCCGGCCGCGGACGTGCCCGTCTCGTCCTTGGGGGTCTTGACGGTGTCCTTGACGGACTGCGGCAGCTCCTCGACCGTGGCGCCGGCCTTCTTCGCGGCGTCGCGGATCGCGTCGGCGGTCGGATCGGCGGCGGGGGCCTTCGGGGTGCCCGGGACAGGCATCGCGGGGGCGGCCGGCTTCTGCGCGCCCTGGAGGGGCTTGCCGAAGGCGTCCACCAGACCCTTGAGGGCGTCTCCCACGCCCAGCGGGTCGAGCGGGTTCGGGGTCTTGGTTGCCGAGGGGGACGGGGAGGCGCTCGCGGACGGCTTGGCCGACGGGGTCTCCTGCTTCCGCTCCTTCGGGGCCTCGGGCTGCTTGGCCGACGGGGTCGCCGCGGGGCTCGCAGCCGGCTTCGGCGCCTGGCTCGCGCCCGGCGAGGGGCTCGCGCCCGGCGACGTACCCGGCGAGGGGGTCGCGGACGGGGAGCCGGACGGGGAGGGCGAGGCCGGGGCGGAGGGCTCGTCGGAGCGCGTCACGCACGGGCCAGGGGCGAAGGGGATCTCCTTGTCGTCGGCCATCGCCAGCTTCGGGGCGATCCCCATCCCGACGAGCACGGCCGTCGGCATCGCCGCCAGCGCCATCGTCTTGCCGACGGGTATCTGGAGCTTGTTCAGCAGCGACTTCCTGGGCGCCGCGTGGCGGCCCTTTCTCTCACGGGACTCTGCGCCTGGGGCCACGCCCCGCTGCGTCTCGTCACCCCGCACTGTTCCTCCCGCCATCGGCGTGGGCAGTCTTCTCGGTCACGTACGGCGTTTCCGTGTCGCGGGGGCCCGGGATGCCGTGGAACGGGTCCACGGGCGCCACCTCGGCCGCCTCGGCCTGCTCGGGTCCGTCCTCCACCGGGACGCCCGGCGCCCAGGCCAGCGCGAGACAGCCGCCGACCATGGAGGTGAGGAAGCCGATGAAGAAGCCGCCGAGGTTGGACAGCGGGATCGACACCAGGGCCAGCAGGATCGCGGCGACGCCCGCGAAGACGCGGATGCCCTGCTGGAACCAGAGCGCCAGGCCCAGCGTGATCAGCAGGATGCCGATGATCAGCGAGCCGGAGCCGGTCGTCGTCGCCATCGCGAGGGTGACGTTGCCCAGCCGGATGTCCGCGAACGGGAAGTAGACGATCGGGACCCCGCCGAGGAGCGTGAACAGGCCGGCCCAGAAGGGGCGCTCGCCCCGCCAGGCACGGAAGCGGTGGTGCACGACGGCGAGCCAGTGTTCGTCTGCGGCGTGAACCGGGGCCTGGGGGTTCATGGACAACAGCTCCCTGGAAACGGTGGTACGGAGAACTCTGTGGAGCCCGGACGGACGGGCGCCGGCGGCTGCCGCCGCCCGCCCGTCCGGTCAGTCACACGTCCGGGACGAGGACTACTTCTCGTCCTGGTAGCACGGCTGGTTGCCGCTGAGCAGACGGAGCTTGAGGTCGGGCAGCGTGAAGGTGCCCGCCGTCGTCGCCCAGGCCTTCTGGCGCACGTTCGTCAGCGTGGCCTTCTTGGCGCGCTGCGAGAACAGGCCGCCGTCCGCCACCGTGCCGGGGACCGGCTTGGTGACGTGGCTGCCGTCGCCGACCGCGACACCGATGTCGAGCTGGTCGAACTTGGCGTCCGCGTCCAGCTCGGCGACGTCGAGGTAGATGTTCTCCGCGACGGCCGGCTTGCCCTTGTTGCCGGTGTGCAGCTGGAGCGTGATGGCGCCGAGGCCCGGCACCGGGGTGACCAGCGACTGGCACATGTTGGTGATCTCGGCGCGGCTGAAGCCGGAGATCGTCACGGGGTGCTTGCTGATCTCGTCCTTCTTGCCGAGGGTCGCACCCTCGGCAACGCTGCCGTACTGGATCAGGTTGTCACCGACGAGCTGGTCGGCCGACACCTTGAAGTCCTGGCCGGAAACGCTGAACGAGGCCGCGAGGGCACCCTGCGCCAGACCCACACCGACCGCGGCCGTGGCCGCGATGGACGGCACCATGACGAGCGCGAAGCGCTTCCATCTGGTCCCGCCACGAACCTGAGAACTCATTTCGTTCCTCCTTCTCGGACGTACATCTCCGGTCCGGACAGAGCCCGGCCTGGGATGGGAGAAGTGCTACGTCCTCGGGAAGGAGCGCAGGCGGCCCAGCCGCGGCGCAGCCGCGTCCGATACACCGGCGATCACCCCCGAGCGACAACCACTGGGCCACGCGTTCGCGCAACCTGGAGGACAGGCCCTGCCGGTGTGGCAGAGACCCCCCTGTCCACGGCCGGTGTGCGTGCCACCGGCCCACCCGGTGGGGACCCTCCGCCGCGGCCGCCTGATGAGCGGCTCTACGGGAAGGACCGAGCGTCGCCGATCGTGGTCCATTCCAGGCCGGGGCACAAGGGGGGTCGTTACTCGCGGGTAACGGCTGGGTAACCGGAGCGCCTCCCCGCGTCGCACAGCAGCCACACAGGGTGTCACCCTGGGCCACGACAGAAGGGGTGAAGAAGGAACCAACCGGACAGTTCACGGGGTTCGGTTTACTCCGAGTAACAGCGGCCGCGATTACCAAGTTTTGGTAAAGCGCGGCCGCTGTTTATCTCCGTGTCAACAAATCGCCGGCCACCCGGCCGCGTACCGCTCCAGCCGGGGCCCGGCCGGGCTCTAGAAGAGCACCCGCGCCAGCGCCGTACGCGCCGCGGTCACGCGCGGGTCGTCCGCGCCGATCACCTCGAAGAGCTCCAGGAGCCGCACCCGTACGGAATCCCGCTCGTCACCGGCCGTCACCCGTACGGTGTCCACCAGGCGGGAGAAGGCGTCGGCCACGTGCCCGCCGGCGAGGTCCAGATCGGCCGCGGCCATCTGGGCGGCCGGGTCGCGCGGGTTCTCGGCCGCCGCGGTGCGCACGGTCTGCGGGTTCATGTGCTGCACCCGGGAGAGCAGCTCGGCCTGGGCCAGGCCCAGCTTGGCCTCGGTGTTGGCCGGGTCGTCCGCGAGCACGTTCTTGTACGCCTGCACGGCGCCGCCCAGGTCGCCCGCGTCCAGCGCGACGACCGCCGCCTCCAGCAGCGCGTCGTACGGACCGGCCGGCACGGGAGCCGGGGCCGCCGGGGCGCCCGTGGCGTCGGGGTCGACCTGGAGGCCGAGGATGCCGAAGCGCTCCTCGGCGACCTGGACCAGCTGGGCCAGGGTCTCGCGGATCTGCTGCTCGGGGGCCACCCCCTGGAACAGCGGCAGCACCTGGCCGGCGACCACGGCGAACACGGCCGGGATGCCCTGGATGCCGAACTGCTGCATCAGCATCTGGTTGGCGTCGACGTCGATCTTCGCCAGGACGAAGCGGCCGTTCGCCTCGACGGCCAGCCGCTCCAGGAGGGGGCCGAGCTGCTTGCACGGCTCGCACCACTCGGCCCAGAAGTCGAGGACGACCGGGACCTCGTTGGAGAGCTGGAGGACGTCGCTTTCGAAGCCGGCCTCGTCGACGTCGACGACGAGCGCGGACGGCGGTACGGCGCCGCCGGGCGCACCGGCGCCGCCCTGGCGCGCCGCCTCCGCGCGGGCCTGCTCGGCCTTCGCCTTTGCTTCGCCGGCCGCCTTCACCGCGGCGAGGTCGACGACGCCGCTCATGGACATGTTTCTGGGCTGCATGCGTACATCCTCCCCCGTGTGCGCGCGCCGACGAAAAGGATCCCGGAAGATCCCGTGTGAAACGTCGTTTCCGACCGTTCGTGTGCTGTTGTGGCGCCGGGTCCCCACCTGGCGCCGGTAGCTCTTCGCGTGGTTGTCGCTCTTACGCTACGAGCCGTAGCGTAACTCCCCCGGGCGCCGCGCGCCCCGTGATCTGAACCACAGCGCCGAGGCCCCCGGCGGTTCCGCTACTGGCGGGTATGGTCTCGGCCATGCGCAACCCGTGCTCCCGTACGACCCCCCGGCCCGGCCGCACCGGCCGCCCCCGCAGCGTGGCTGCGGACGCGGCGATCCTGGCGGCGACGCGGGAGGCGCTGGTGGAGCTGGGGTGGTCGAAGCTGACCATGGGGGACGTCTCGGCCCGGGCCGGCGTCGCCAAGACCACCCTGTACCGGCGCTGGGCGGGGAAGAACGAGCTGGTCGTGGACGCGGTCGCGGAGCTCTTCGACGCGCTCGAACTGCCCGACCGGGGGTCGCTGGAAGCCGACATCGAGTACGTGGTGCTGCAGTTCGCGGGGCTGCTGCGGCGCCCGGAGGCCCGGACGGCCCTGATGGCGGTGGTCGCCGAGTCCACCCGGGACGAGGCGCTGCGGGACCGGATCCGGTCGGCGATCGTGGACCGGCAGAAACGTCTCGTCGTACTGGGCCGGGAACGGGCCCAGGCCCGCGGCGAGCTCCCGTACGAGGAGGACCCGTCCCTCGCCGGGCACACCACGGACCTGATCTTCGACGTGATCGCGGGCACGGTGGTGCACCGCGCGCTGGTGAGCTCCGAGCCGGTGGACGAGGGCTGGGTGGCGGCCTTCACCGCGCTGCTGATGCACGGCCTCGCCGCCCGCGGCTGAGCCGGCTCGCGGCTGAGCCGGCTCGCGCAGCGCGCGGGGCCGGAGCGGGCGGGGCGAACACGCGGGGCCGGCCGAGGGGTTCCCCGCGGGGAACTCCTCGGCCGGCCCGTGGCGCGGTGCGCGGACTAGAAGCCGGGGGGTTCGGTGTAGGTGCCCCACTCGTCGCGCAGGACGTTGCAGATCTCGCCCATCGTGGCCTCGGCCCGTACGGCGTCCAGCATGGCCGGGATCATGTTGGAGCCGTCGCGGGCGGCGTCCAGCATGGCCTTCAGCGAGGCCGTCACCTTGGCGTCGTCGCGGCGCTCCTTGCGGGCGGCGAGCACCCGCACCTGCTCGCGCTCCACCTCGTGGCTGACGCGGAGGATCTCCAGGTCGCCGGTGACCGAGCCGTGGTGGACGTTGACGCCGACGACCCGCTTGTCGCCCTTCTCCAGCGCGCGCTGGTACTGGAAGGCCGACTCGGCGATCTCGCCGGTGAACCAGCCGTCCTCGATGCCGCGCAGGATGCCCGACGTGATGGGGCCGATCGGGTGCTGCCCGTCCGGGTGGGCGCGCAGGCCGCGCTCCTTGATCTGGTCGAAGATCTTCTCGGCGTCGGCCTCGATGCGGTCGGTGAGCTGCTCGACGTACCAGGAGCCGCCCAGCGGGTCGGCGACGTTGGCGACGCCGGTCTCCTCCATCAGCACCTGCTGGGTGCGCAGCGCGATCTCGGCGGCCTGCTCGCTGGGGAGGGCGAGGGTCTCGTCGAGGGCGTTGGTGTGCAGCGAGTTGGTGCCGCCGAGGACGGCCGCGAGGGCTTCGACGGCGGTGCGCACGACGTTGTTGTACGGCTGCTGGGCCGTCAGGGAGACGCCGGCGGTCTGCGTGTGGAAGCGCAGCCACATCGACTTCTCGTTCTTCGCGCCGTACACCTCCTTCATCCAGCGGGCCCAGATCCGGCGGGCGGCGCGGAACTTGGCGATCTCCTCGAAGAAGTCGAGGTGCGCGTCGAAGAAGAAGGACAGGCCGGGCGCGAAGTGGTCGACGTCCAGGCCGCGGGAGAGGCCGAGCTCCACGTACCCGAAGCCGTCGGCGAGGGTGTACGCGAGCTCCTGCGCGGCCGTGGCCCCGGCCTCGCGGATGTGGTAGCCGGAGACGGACAGCGGCTTGTAGGCCGGGATGCCGTTCGCGCAGTACTCGATCAGGTCGCCGATGAGGCGCAGGTGGGGCTCGGGTTCGAAGAGCCACTCCTTCTGGGCGATGTACTCCTTGAAGATGTCCGTCTGGAGGGTGCCGTTGAGCACGCCCGGGTCGACGCCCTGGCGCTCGGCGGCGACGAGGTACATGCAGAAGGCGGGGACGGCCGGGCCGGAGATCGTCATCGACGTGGTGACGTCGCCGAGCGGGATGTCCTTGAAGAGGACCTCCATGTCGGCGGCGGAGTCGATGGCGACGCCGCAGTGCCCGACCTCGCCGAGCGAGCGCGGGTCGTCGGAGTCGCGCCCCATCAGGGTGGGCATGTCGAAGGCCACCGAGAGCCCGCCGCCGCCGGCGGCGAGGATCATCTTGTAGCGCTCGTTGGTCTGCTCGGCGTTGCCGAAGCCGGCGAACTGCCGGATGGTCCAGGTCCGGCCGCGGTACCCGGTGGCGTGCAGGCCGCGGGTGTAGGGGTACTCCCCCGGCCAGCCGATGCGCTCGAAGCCCTCGTACGCGTCTCCGGGCCGGGGCCCGTAGACGGGGTCGACCTCATCGCCGGAGAGCGTGGTGAAATCCGCGTCCCGCTTGCGGGCCTTGTCATATCGGGCCTGCCAGCGGCGGCGGCCCTCCTCGATGGCGTCTGCGTCCATGCCTTCGAATTTACTAGGACGTCCTAGTAAATGTCGATGGCAAACCCCCGGGGAGTCGTCCCCGGGGGTGTGGTTTCGAGCGTTCCTACAGGCCCGCGCGAGCGGGCCCGGACGCGGACTCAGGCGCCGACGGTGACCGGGGCGTCCGCGACCAGCGGCTCGACCTCGGCGCGGACGCCGCGCTCGACGAAGAAGGCGGCCAGCGGGATGGTCCCCGACACCAGGACCCACAGCAGCTTGCCGAAGGGCCACTTGGCCTTGGAGCCGAGGTCGAAGGCGAAGACCAGGTAGATCATGAAGAGCACGCCGTGGACCTGCGAGACCGCGAGGGTCAGGTCGGCGCCGGTGTCGAAGCCGTACTTCGCCACCATGCAGGCACAGAGGATCAGGAGCATGACCGCGGTCACGTAGGCCATGACGCGGTAGCGGGTCAGCACGCTTCGTTTCATGCCGTCGAGCGTAACCGCCCGATTTGCGCGATCTTGACGCGCCCCGGCCCTCAGCTCTCCTCGAAGTCGGCGGCGGCCACCCGCAGCGGCCTGAGCAGCGCGAAGATCTCCGCGCACTCCTCCGCGTCGTAGGCACCGAGCCCGAACTCGACCGCCATCAGGTCCTTCGTCGCCGCCTCGACGACCTCGCGGCCCTTCTCCGTGATGGACGCGAGCGTGCCGCGGCCGTCGTGCGGGTTGGGCCGCTTGGCCACCAGACCGGACTTCACGAGCCGGTCCACCGTGTTCGTCACCGAGGTGGGGTGGACCATCAGCCGCTCGCCGATCTTCGACATCGGGAGCTCCCCCGCCTGGGAGAAGGTGAGCAGCACGAGCGCCTCGTAACGGGCGAAGGTCAGGCCGTACGGCTTGACCACCGCGTCGACCTCGCCGAGCAGGATCTGGTGCGCGCGCATGATCGAGGTGATCGCGGCCATGGACGGCACGGGACCCCAGCGCTGCCGCCAGAGCTCGTCGGCACGGGCGATGGGGTCGAAGGGGAGGCTGAGCGGCTTCGGCATCCACCAGACCCTACCGGGCGGTCATTTCCGGCGGCCCCCCGTCTCATTCCTCGGCCGCTCCGCCGGCCGGCGCGGTGGCGCGCAGTTCGGCGAGCAGGGCGAGGACGACGAGGGTGCCGAGCAGGGCGGAGCCGGCGACGACGGCGTGCGCCGGGAAGACCTCGGCGGCGGCCCCGGCCAGCGCCATGCCCACCCCCTGGAGGGTCATCACCCCGGTGCTCAGCAGGGTCATCGCCCGGCCGCGCAGCTCGTCGGGGACGGTGTCCACGTACATCCGGTCGATGCCGAGGGCGTGGGCGTGCGCCAGCCCGGCGAGGAGCAGCGCCGCCGCGACGGCGGCCGGGCCGGGGCGCAGCGCGTACACGAGGAACGGCAGCAGGCAGACGGCGGCCAGCGGTGCGGTGATCCGCGCCCGGGCCGGCTCGGTGAGGGCGGAGCCGGCCCAGAGTTCACCCGCGATGGTGCCCACGGGAAGGGCGCACATCAGGATCCCGAGGGTGACGGTCCCGGCGCCGATGCCGTCGGCGTAGGGGGTGAGCAGGGCCTCCGGGACGACGGTGAAGGCGGACGGGACCCAGCACAGCAGGGTCAGGGCGCGCAGCCGGCGGTTCCCGAACACGGCGCGCAGCCCGCCGAGGGCGGAATGCCGGACGGCTGCCGCCCGGGCGGGCCGGGCCCGGGTGCCCAGGCGCAGCAGCAGGGCGGAGGCCAGGAACCCGGCGGCGGTCAGGGCGACGGCCCCGCGCGGCGCGAGGACGGTCAGCAGCAGCCCGCCGAGGCCGAAGCCGATGAGCTGGGCGCTCTGCGCGACCATGCGCAGCAGCGACCGGCCGAGGACGAAGGCCCCGCCGGAGCCGAGGATGTCGGCGAGGGAGGCGCTGCGCGCACCCTGGAAGAGGGGGGCGACGAAGGCCATGGCGCAGCGCAGGACGAGGATCCCCGCGATCGGCGTCCCCGGCCAGACCATGGCCGCCGCGCAGGCGGCGCACAGCAGGTCGCAGGCGGTGAGCACCCGCCGGGCGGGGTAGCGGTCGGCGATCCCGGCGAGCAGGGTGCCGCCGAAGGCGTAGGGCAGGAAGCCGAGGGCGAAGGTGAGCGCGCTCATCAGGGGGGAGCCGGTGGCGCGGTAGACGAGGACGGTGAGGGAGATCTCGGCGACGACGACGCCCAGGACGGACATCAGGTGCGCGGCGAAGACGGCGGGGAACTCGGGGACGCGGAACACCGCGCCGTAGCCCGGCGCGGGGGCGGCGGGGGCCGCTGCGCCGTCGGCCGGGTCGTGCGCGCCGGGGCCGGCGTGGGACTTCGGGACGGAAGGCTTCAGGACGGCCGGATCCCGGTCCGCGCGCGCCGGGGCAGCCGAGCCCGGGACGGCCGGGCCCGGGGCAGCCGGGGCCGGGGTGGCGCGTGGTGCGGCCCCGGCGGGGGCTTCGTGATCGGTGGACATGGCCGCAGCCTCCCGGGGCCGGCCCCGGCCGGGTAGGGATTCGCTCGGGGGCGAATGTTGGGGCAGAGTCCTCGGGTCGGCGCCGTCGCGCACACGAGGGGAGGCGGGCCGGGATGGGGCTGCTCCACCGCTTCGGGCACGAGGACCTGCTGCGGTGCCGGTTCGCGCTGTCGCCGCTGTGGGAGACCCAGCAGGCGGTCCGCACCCTCAAGCGGCCGGACCGGCAGGGCTACCACCTGCCCTGGCTGCGCGGGATCCGGGCGGCGGCGGCCGGGCTGGACCTGCGGCCGCTGTGGCTGCTGATGCCCCACCGCGGGCACACCGCGGACTTCGTCGGCCCGCCGCCGAGCGGGCCCGCGGTCTCCTTCGGGGAGGAGCTGGCGCAGGTCCGCGCGGCGGACCCGGCCGCGGCGCGCGAGGACATGCTCAAGGCGCTGGCGTGCACTCCGGGCGCGCCCGACAGCGAGCTGGGCCGGTCCCTCGTCGCGGATCCCGCACGGTCCGTGCAGGAGCTGGCCGATCTGCTGGAGCGGGCCTGGAGCGTGCTGGTCGAGCCGCACTGGCCGCGGCTGCGGGCCCTGCTGGAGGCGGACGTCCTCTTCCACTCGCGCCGGCTCGCCGCCGGAGGCCTGGAGGCGCTCTTCGACGGGCTGCACCCGGACCTCTCCTGGGACTCCGCCTCCCTCACCCTGACCATCGAGCGGCCGGCCCACCACGAGCGCGTCCTGGGCGGACAGGGGCTGCTGCTGATGCCGAGCGCCTTCATCTGGCCGCACATCGCGGGCGGCTTCGACCCGCCGTGGCAGCCGACGGTGGTCTACCCGGCCCGGGGCATCGGCGCCCTGTGGACCCCGGTACGGGAGGACGCCCCGGCCGCGCTGGCCCGCCTGCTGGGCCGGGGCCGGGCCGACGTGCTGTGCGCCCTGGAGGAGCCCGCCTCCACCACGGCGCTGGCCCACCGGCTCGGCACGGCCCCGTCGACGGTCTCGGCGCATCTGAAGGTGCTTCAGGAGGCGGGCCTGCTCATCTCCGCCCGCCACGGCCACCAGGTCCGCTACGAACGCACCCCCCTGGCCATAGCCCTCGTCTCGGGCACCGCCGCGACCCCGATCGCCCAACCGTGAGCCCCGTCACACCACATGGTCGCGCATGCGCCCCCCGCCTCGGGCGGGGGGCGCATGCGGGAAGGGCTCCGGCGGGCGGGGTCAGTCCCGCGCGAGGTGGCGTTCGACCGTGTCGACCTTCGAGGTGATCCCGTCGGTGACACCGGGGCGGATGTCGGCCTTGAGGATGAAGGAGACCCGGGGGGCGCGCTCCTCGACCGCGGCGACCGCGCGCCGGACCACGTCCATCACCTCGTCCCACTCACCCTCCAGGGTGGTGAACATCGCGTCGGTGCGGTTGGGCAGACCCGACTCGCGCACCACGCGGACCGCGTCGGCGACGTACTCGCCGACCTCCTCGCCCACCCCCAGCGGGGTCACCGAGAACGCGACGATCACGCCCGGGCCGCCTCGCGCGCACGGGCGGCGACGACGCTGTCGGCCTCGTCCCGCTTGAGCAGCCGGTCGCCGTAGAGCCCGCCGAAGGGCAGCAGCGCGAGCACGAAGAACAGGGCGGCCTTCTTCAGCGGCCACTTGGCCTTGTTCCACACGTCCAGCAGGAAGACCGCGTAGATGACGAACAGGATCCCGTGCAGGATGCCCAGCGGCATCATCAGGTAGTCGATGTCCGAGATCCGGCTCAGCAGGGAGCCGAAGATCAGCAGGGCCGGGAACGACAGCGCCTCGGGTACGGAGATGAGGCGCAGCCGGTGCAGGGCGGAGGCGGTCTTGATGTCCACGTGGAACCTTCGGGGCCGGGGACCGGGGGGCCGTTCCAGTGTCTCAGCAGTCCCCGGGGATCTTCGGGCGGGGGGCCGGAAGCCCCAACCCCGGTGAATGTGGCGCATATCGGCTTCCCGGCCCTGTTCGGTGCCGCCCGGTACCGATACCGTCACCCCGTGGCTCAGTTCCGACTCCAAGGCAGCAAGGTGCTGGCCGTCGCACTGACCGGGGACGCCGTGAAAGCGAAGAACGGCTCCATGGTCGCGTACGACGGGCAGATGGCCTTCAAGAAGATGACGGGCGGCGGCGAAGGCCTCCGCGGGATGGTGACGCGCCGGCTGACCGGCGAGCAGATGACCGTGATGGAGGTGCAGGGGCACGGCACCTGCTACTTCGCGGACCGCGCGAGCGAGATCAACCTGGTCGACCTGCGCGGCGAGAAGCTGTACGTCGAGTCCAGCAACCTGCTGTGCACCGACGCCTCCCTGCGCACCGGCACGACGTTCACCGGCCTGCGCGGGGCGAGCACCGGCAACGGGCTCTTCACCACGACCGTGGAGGGCACCGGCCAGGCGGCGATCATGTCCGACGGCCCGGCGGTGGTGCTGCGCGTCAGCGCCCAGTACCCGCTCTCGGTGGACCCGGGCGCGTACATCGCCCACACCGGCAACCTCCAGCAGTCCTTCCAGTCGGGGATCAACTTCCGCACCCTGATCGGCGAGGGCTCCGGCGAGGCGTTCCAGATCCGTTTCGAGGGCGAGGGCCTGGTGTACGTGCAGCCCAGCGAGCGCAACACGGTCGGGGGCGACATCTGATGCCGTTCCGCGAGATCAACTCGAAGATGGTCGAGGCCCAGGTCGTCCCCGGGCAGAAGATGTACAGCCAGCGCGGGGCGATGCTCGCCTACCGCGGCGACGTCTCCTTCACGCCGAGCATCACCGGCGGCCAGGGCGGCGTCATGAGCATGATCGGCCGCCGGGTGGCCAACGAGCAGACCCCGCTGATGGAGGTCGAGGGCAGCGGCACGGTGATGTTCGGCCACGGCGGCCACCACATCCAGGTGATCAACCTCCAGGGCGACACCCTCCACGTCGAGGCCGACCGGCTGCTCGCCTTCGACGGCACCCTCCAGCAGGGCACCATGTTCATGGGCTCGCAGGGCGGCGTCATGGGCATGGTGCGCGGCCAGGTGACGGGCCAGGGCCTGTTCACCACCACCCTCAAGGGCCACGGCGCGGTCGCCGTGATGGCCCACGGCGGGGTCATCGAGCTCCCCATCACCCCGAACCGGCCGGTCCACGTCGACCCGCAGGCGTACGTGGCCCACCACGGGGACGTCAGGAACAAGCTCTCCACCGCGCTCGGCTGGCGGGACATGGTGGGGCGCGGCTCGGGCGAGGCGTTCCAGCTGGAGCTCTCCGGCCAGGGCGCGGTCTACGTACAGGCCTCGGAGGAGAAGCTGTGAACTTTGGCCCCGTGACCGGCGGGCCGGGCGGCCCGACGGTCTTCGACCCGTACACGCTGCCCTCCGACGACAACGTGAACGCGTACACCTTCTGCGTGGAGCTCAAGGGGAACCAGTGGTTCCTGCAGAAGGGCAAGATGATCTCGTACTACGGGCGCATCGAGTTCAACGGCATCGGCCACGGCCGCTTCGACCGGCTGCTGCGCACCAGCTTCCACTCGCCGCTGCACGCGAGCGACTGGGTGGTCGCCGAGGGCCAGGGCAAGATGCTCCTGGCCGACCGGGCCTTCGACGTGAACTCGTACGACCTGGACGACGGGAACCTGACCATCCGGTCGGGGAACCTGCTGGCCTACCAGCCCACGCTGGCCCTGAAGCAGTCGATCGTCCCGGGATTCCTGACGCTGATCGGAACCGGGAAGTTCGTGGCGGCGTCCAACGGACCGGTGGTCTTCATGGAGCCGCCGCTGCGGGTGGACCCGCAGGCGCTGGTGGGCTGGGCGGACTGCCCCTCCCCGTGCCACCACTACGACCACGGCTACATGTCCGGCGTGATCGGCGGGCTGCGCGCGCTGACCGGCATCGGCGGCACCTCGGGCGAGGAGCACCAGTTCGAGTTCGTCGGCGCGGGCACGGTGCTGCTCCAGTCGACCGAGCTGCTGATGGCGGAGCAGTCGGTCGGCGAGGTGGGCGCCGGGGCGGCCACGGGCAACGCCCAGGGCGTTCCGGGGGCCGGCCAGGGTCCGCTGGGGCAGCTGGGGGTGCCGCGGATGCCGGGGCAGCTGGGCGACCTGCAGCGGCGACTCGGCCTGTGAGGCGCCTCCCGCCCCACGGGCCGGGAAGATCTTCCTATTTTTGTACGTAATTCAACTTCTTAGGTAGAGTTCATTCATGGAGACGATGGAGACCGAGACGGCCACCCGCTGGCTTACCGACGCGGAACAGTGCGCCTGGCGCACCCACCTGGACGTCAGCAGACTGCTGATGCACCAGCTGGAAAAGGATCTCCAGCCCTTCGGACTCACCAACAACGACTACGAGATCCTGGTCAACCTCTCGGAGTCGGAGGGCCACCGGATGCGCATGAGCGACCTGGCCACCGCGACCCTCCAGTCGAAGAGCCGGCTGTCCCACCAGATCACCCGCATGGAGGCCGCGGGCCTGGTGCGCCGGGTCAACTGCGAGTCCGACCGGCGCGGCCTGTACGCCGTGCTCACCGACGAGGGCATGGAGACCATGCGCAAGGTCGCCCCGCACCACGTGGCGTCCGTCCGGGAGCACTTCATCGACCTGCTCCCCCCGGAGGCCCTCCAGGCGCTGCGCAGCTCGCTGGCGCCGGTCGCGGAGCACCTGCGCGGCACCCGCGGAAAGATCTAGCAGCGGCCGTCCGGAGCCCCCGGACGGCCCGTACGCGCGCCGGAGGGGCGGGGGAAGTGCTTCCCCCGCCCCTCCGGCGTCCCCGGGCGCCTCAGCGCTCGGTCAGGCTCTCCAGCAGCGCGTCGGCCGCCGCGTACGGGTCCAGCTCCCCGGCCGCGACCCGCGCGGCCAGGCCGCCCAGGTGCGCGTCGCCGTGCACGTCGGCGAGGCGCCCGCGCAGCGCGGTGATCGCGATGGTCTCCACCTCGCGCGCGGCCCGCGCGGTCCGCCGCTCGGCGAGCACCCCGCGCTCGTCCATCCACGCCCGGTGCTTCTCCAGCTGCTCGACCAGCTCGTCGATGCCCTGGGCCCGGGCCGCGACCGTCTTGACGATCGGCGGGCGCCAGTCGCCCGGGCCCCGGGACTCGCCCAGGCCCAGCATGTGGTTCAGCTCCCGGGCGGTCGCGTCCGCGCCGTCCCGGTCGGCCTTGTTCACCACGTACACGTCGCCGATCTCCAGGATCCCGGCCTTCGCGGCCTGGATCCCGTCGCCCATCCCGGGCGCGAGCAGCACCACCGAGGTGTCGGCCTGCGAGGCGATCTCCACCTCCGACTGCCCGACGCCGACCGTCTCGACCAGGATCACGTCGCAGCCGGCCGCGTCCAGCACCCGGATCGCCTGCGGCGCCGCCCAGGCGAGCCCGCCCAGGTGCCCGCGGGTGGCCATGGAGCGGATGTAGACCCCCGGGTCGGAGGCGTGGTCCGACATGCGGACCCGGTCGCCGAGCAGGGCCCCGCCCGAGAAGGGCGAGGACGGGTCCACCGCGAGCACGCCGACCCGCTTGCCGGCCTTGCGGTAGGCCGTGACCAGGGCCGAGGTCGAGGTCGACTTGCCGACCCCGGGAGAGCCCGTCAGGCCGACCACGTACGCGCCGCCCGTGAGCGGGGCCAGGGCGGCCATGACCTCGCGCAGGTGCGGGGACGCCCCCTCGACCAGTGAGATCAGCCGGGCCACGGCCCGCGGCCGGCCCTCGCGGGCCTGCGCCACCAGCGCGGGGACGTCCACCGTCGCCATCAGCGCAGCACCTACGCCTTCGGGACGCGGATCACGAGGGCGTCGCCCTGGCCGCCGCCGCCGCACAGCGCGGCCGCGCCGACCCCGCCGCCGCGCCGCTTGAGCTCCAGCGCCAGGTGGAGCACCACGCGGGCGCCGGACATGCCGATCGGGTGGCCCAGGGCGATCGCGCCACCGTTGACGTTCACCTTTTCCGGGGTCACGCCGAGGTCCTTCATTGACTGCACGGCGACCGCCGCGAAGGCCTCGTTGATCTCGATCAGGTCCAGGTCGGCGACCTCCAGGCCCTCCTTCCCCAGGGCGTGCAGGATCGCGTTCGAGGGCTGCGACTGGAGGGAGTTGTCGGGGCCGGCCACGTTGCCGTGGGCGCCGATCTCGGCGATCCACTCCAGGCCCAGCTCCTCGGCCTTGGCCTTGCTCATCACGACCACGGCGGCGGCGCCGTCGGAGATCTGCGAGGAGGTGCCGGCGGTGATGGTCCCGTCCTTCGCGAACGCCGGGCGCAGCTTGCCCAGGGACTCCACCGTGGTCTCCGGGCGGATGCCCTCGTCGGCGGCGAAGACCACCGGGTCGCCCTTGCGCTGCGGGATCTCGACCGGGGTGATCTCGGCCTCGAAGACGCCGTTCTTCTGCGCGGCGGCGGCCCGCTGGTGCGAGGCGGCGGCGAACTCGTCCTGCGGCGCGCGCTCGATGCCCAGGCGCGTGTTGTGCTTCTCCGTGGACTCGCCCATCGCGATGTTCTCGAAGGCGTCGGTGAGGCCGTCGTAGGCCATCGCGTCCAGCATCTCGATCGCGCCGTACTTGTAGCCCTCGCGGGACTTCGGCAGCAGGTGCGGGGCGTTGGTCATCGACTCCTGGCCGCCCGCGACCACGACGTCGAACTCGCCCGCGCGGATGAGCTGGTCGGCGAGGGCGATGGCGTCGAGGCCCGACAGGCACACCTTGTTGATCGTGAGCGCCGGCACGTTCATGGGGATGCCGGCCTTGACGGCGGCCTGGCGGGCGGGGATCTGGCCCGCGCCGGCCTGGAGCACCTGGCCCATGATCACGTACTGGACCTGGTCGCCGGAGATCCCGGCCCGCTCCAGCGCGGACTTGATGGCGAAGCCGCCGAGGTCGGCGCCCGAGAAGGACTTCAGGGAGCCGAGCAGCCGCCCCATGGGCGTGCGGGCCCCGGCGACGATCACGGAGGTGGTGTTGTTCGTTCCGGACATGAGGGCGAATCCCCTTTCAGCGGGGAAGCTGAGGAGTGAACGAGGGTTTACCTGAATGTACTGAGCAGTACCCGCGCCGTCACCGGGCAGTCGGTGTGATCGCTGGCACGTTGCGTGACGACCCTCCTCGGCGGTGCACTGGACCCATGCTGACAAGAATCGACCACATCGGGATCGCCTGCTTCGACCTGGACAAGACCGTCGAGTTCTACCGTGCCACGTACGGCTTCGAGGTGTTCCACACCGAGGTCAACGAGGAGCAGGGCGTCCGCGAGGCCATGCTGAAGATCAACGGGACCTCCGACGGCGGCGCCTCCTACCTCCAGCTCCTGGAGCCCACCCGCGAGGACTCCGCGGTGGGCAAGTGGCTCGCCAAGAACGGCGAGGGCGTGCACCACATCGCCTTCGGCACGGCGGACGTCGACGGCGACGCCGAGGCCATCCGCGGCAAGGGCGTCCGGGTCCTCTACGACCAGCCCCGCATCGGCTCGATGGGCTCCCGGATCACCTTCCTCCACCCCAAGGACTGCCACGGAGTCCTCACCGAACTCGTCACGAGCAACCCTGATCACTGATGCCCCCATTCCCCGGCCGGTAGAGTGGCCATGGCTCGGCCGGGGTTCGGCGCGGAGACGGGGCGGGACCTGTAACCCCTGCCCCGGTTTCTGACACCATTTCCCCGGGGGCGTCGTTCAGCGGGCGAGCGATGCTCAATTGAGATGAGCTTGCGACCAGGGGACGGACGGGACCGCGCTGTGCTCGGCTACGAAAGCCAGGAGAGCCATCAGGCTGAAGCCGACCATCTCACGCGCCTCGAAGCCGAGATGGAGCGGCTGAGGAAGGAGCGCGGGAAGGCAGTCCAGCACGCCGAGGACCTGGGCTACCAGGTCGAGGTGCTGCGGGCCAAACTGCACGAGGTGCGGCGCGCCCTCGCGTCCCGGCCCGCCTACGACGGCGCGGACATGGGATACCAGGCGGAGCAGCTGCTGCGCAACGCCCAGATCCAGGCCGACCAGATGCGCTCCGACGCCGAGCGCGAACTGCGCGACGCCCGGGCACAGACCCAGCGCATCCTCCAGGAGCACGCCGAGCACCAGGCGCGCCTCCAGGCCGAGCTGCACACCGAGGCCGTCAACCGCCGCCAGCGGCTGGACCAGGAGCTCAACGAGCGCCGCCAGACCGTCGAGGCGCACGTCAACGAGAACGTCGCCTGGGCCGAGCAGCTGCGCGCCCGGACCGAGTCCCAGGCCCGCCGGCTCATGGAGGAGTCCCGCGCCGAGGCCGAGCAGGCTCTCAACGCCGCCCGCGCCGAGGCCGCGCGGACCGCCGAGGAGGCCCGCCGCCGGCTCGCCGCCGACGCCGAGGCCGCCCGTGCCGAGGCCGAGTCCTCGCTGCTGCGCGCCCGCAAGGAGGCCGAGCGGCTGCTGGCCGCCGCCTCCGCGCAGGCCCAGGAGGCCACCGAGCACGCCGAGCGGCTGCGCTCCACCACCACCGCCGAGGCCGAGCAGACCCGGCAGCAGACCCTGGACCTCGGCCGGGTGGCCGAGGCGCGCGTCCAGGAGGCCGACGGGGCGCTGCGCGCGGCCCGGGCGGAGGCGGAGACCCTGCTCGCCGAGGCCAAGGAGAGCGCCGCCCGGCAGCTCGCCTCGGCCGAGTCCGTCAACGAGCAGCGCACCCGCACCGCGAAGGAGCAGGTCGCCCGGCTGGTCGGCGAGGCCACCAAGGAGGCCGAGGTCCTCAAGGCCGAGGCCGAGCACGCGCTGGCCGACGCCCGCGCGGAGGCGGAGCGGCTGCGCACCGAAGCGGGCGAGCAGGCCCGTACGGCCGCCGCCGAGGACATGGCGGCGCAGCTGGCGAAGGCGGCCCGGACCGCCGAGGACGTGCTGAACAAGGCCTCGGAGGACGCCCGGGCCACCACCCGCGCCGCCTCCGGGGAGGCCGAGCGGATCCGCCGCGAGGCGGAGGCCGAGGCGGAGCGGCTGCGCGCCCAGGCGGCCGACGCGGCCGCCGAGCTCAAGGGCGCCGCGAAGGACGACACCGAGGAGTACCGGGCCCGTACGGTCGAACTCCAGGAGGAGGCGCGGCGGCTGCGCGGCGAGGCCGAGCAGCTGCGCGCCGAGGCCGTCGCCGAGGGCGAGCGGATCCGCGGCGAGGCCCGCCGCGAGGCGGTCCAGCAGATCGAGGAGGCGGCCAAGACCGCCGAGGAACTCCTGGGCAAGGCCAAGGCGGACGCCGACGAGCTGCGCTCCGGCGCGAGCGCCGAGAGCGAGCGGGTCCGCGCCGAGGCCGTGGAGCGGGCCACCACCCTGCGCCGGCAGGCCGAGGAGACCCTGGAGCGCACCCGCGCCGAGGCCGAGCGGCTGCGCGCCGAGGCCGAGGAGGCGGCCGGCGCGGTCGCCGCCGAGGCGGACGCGGCGGCCCGGGCGCGGCGCGAGGAGACCGAGCAGGCGCTGGCGGCCAAGCGGGCGGAGGCCGACGCGGAGCTGGTGCGGCTCCAGTCGGACGCCGAGGCCCGCCTGACGTCGGCCGAGCAGACCCTGCGCGAGTCCCGTCTGGCGGCGGAGAACATCCGCAAGGAGACCACCGAGGAGAGCGACCGGCTGCGCGCCGAGTCGGCGGAGCGGATCCGCACCCTCCAGGGCCAGGCGGAGGCGGAGGCCGAGCAGCTGCGCTCCGAGGCCGCGCAGGACGCCGGACGCGTCCGGGCGGAGGCCGAGCTGGTCTCCGTACG
Source organism: Streptomyces sp. NPDC093801 (assembly GCF_040701585.1). Taxonomy (NCBI): domain Bacteria; kingdom Bacillati; phylum Actinomycetota; class Actinomycetes; order Kitasatosporales; family Streptomycetaceae; genus Streptomyces; species Streptomyces sp. NPDC093801. The sequence goes on from NZ_JBFBDP010000012.1 coordinate 166,063, forward strand.
GATGCGCGCCGAGGCGGAGGCCGAGTCGGAGCGGGTGCGCACGGAGGCGCAGGAGACCGCGGACCGGCTGCGCGCCGAGGCGAAGGCGGCGGCCGAGCGGGTCGCCGAGGAGGCCGCCGAGGCGCTGGCCGCCGCCCAGGAGGAGGCCGCCCGGCGCCGCCGCGAGGCCGAGGAGACCCTGTCGGCGGCCCGTACGGACGCGGGCAACGAGCGGGCCCAGGCCCGCGAACAGAGCGAGGAGCTGCTGGCGCAGGCCCGCAAGCGCTCGGAGGAGGCGCAGGCCGAGGCGGCCCGCCTGACCGAGGAGGCGGAGGTCCGCGCGGCGGAGCTGGTCGCGGCGGCCGAGGCCACCGCCCAGCAGGTGCGGGACTCCGTCGCCGGGCTGCACGAGCAGGCCGAGGAGGAGATCGCCGGGCTGCGCAGCGCGGCAGAGCACGCGGCGGAGCGCACCCGCGGCGAGGCCGAGGAGGAGGCGGACCGGGTCCGCGCCGACGCCCACGCCGAGCGGGACCGGGCCGCCGAGGACGCGGCGCGCGTGCGCCGCGAGGCCAAGGTCGAGACGGACGCGGCGAAGTCGCTGGCCGAGCGCACGGTCGGCGACGCCATCGCCGAGGCCGAGCAGCTGCGCGCCGACACGGCCGAGTACGCGCAGCGCGTGCGGACCGAGGCGACCGACGCCCTGGCGGCGTCCGAGCGCGACGCGGCGCGGACCCGGGCGGACGCCCGTGACGACGCCAACCGGATCCGGAACGAGGCGGCGGAGTCCCTGGAGGCCTCCCGCGCCGAGGGTGCCCGGATCACGGCCGAGGCGACGGCGGAGGCGGAGCGGGTCACCGAGGAGACCCTCGCGGCCAACGAGCTGACGGTCGCCGAGGCCACCGCCGAGGCCGAGCGCCTCACGGCGGAGGCCGAGCAGGCGGCCGAGGCCACCCGCGCCGAGGCGGCCTCCGTCCTGGACGAGGCCCGCGCCGAGGGCAACCGGCTGCGTACCGAGGCCGCCGAGCAGGCCGACCGGCTGATCACCGAGGCCGCCGCCGAGGCGGAGCGGCTGACGGAGGAGACCCGCGCGGCCAACGAGCTGACGGTCGGCGAGGCCGCCGAGCAGGCCGAGCGCCTCACGACGGAGGCCGAGGCGGCGGCGGAGGCCGCCCGCACCGAGGCCCAGGCCGTGCTGGACGAGGCCCGTGCCGAGGGCAACCGGCTGCGCAGCGAGGCGGCCGAGCAGGCCGACCGGCTGATCACCGAGGCCGCCGCCGAGGCGGAGAAGCTGACGGCGCAGGCCGCGGCGACGCTGGCCGCGGCGGAGCGGGATTCGGCCAGGATCCTGGTGGACTCCCGCGCCGAGGGCGACCGCCTCATCGAGGAGACCCGCGCGGCCAACGAGCTGACGGTCGGCGAGGCCGCGGCCGAGGCCGACCGGCTGGCCACCGAGGCGGAGCAGACCCTCGACGAGGCCCGCGCGGAGGGCGGCCGGATCGTCGGCGAGGCCACCGCGGAGGCGGAGCGCGTCACGGCCGCGGCGAACGAGACCCTGGCGAGCGCCGAGCGCGAGGCGGAGCAGACCCTCGACGAGGCGCGCGCCGAGGGCAACCGGCTGCGCACGGAGGCCGCCGAGCAGGCGGACCGGCTCATCACCGAAGCGGTGTCCGAGTCGGAGAAGCTCACCGAGCAGACCCGCAAGGACAACGAGCGCACGGTCGGCGAGGCGGCCGACGAGGCGGAGCGGCTGCGCGCCGAGGCCGCCGAGACGCTGTCCTCGGCCCAGGAGCACGCGACGCGCACGCGTTCCGAGGCGGAGCGGGTGAAGGCGGAGGCCGCCACCGAGGCGGACCGCACCCGTACCGAGGCCCGCGAGGAGGCCGAGCGGGCGCTGGACGAGGCCCGCGAGGAGGCCAACAAGCGCCGCCGCGAGGCCGCGGAGCAGGTCGACCGGCTCATCACCGAGGCCGTGGCGGAGGCCGACAAGCTGACCACCGACGCGGGCCGGCAGGCCCTGGCCGCCACCACGGCGGCCGAGGAGCAGGCCGACGCGATGGTGGACGCGGCGCGCAAGGAGGCCGCGCGGATCGGCTCGGAGGCCACGGTCGAGGGCAACTCCCTGGTGGAGAAGGCCCGTACGGACGCCGACGAGCTGCTGGTCGGGGCGCGTACGGACGCGGCCGCCATAAGGGAGCGGGCGGAGGAGCTGCGCTCCCGCGTCGAGTCCGAGGTCGAGGAGCTGCACGAGCGTGCCCGCCGGGAATCGGCGGAGCAGATGAAGTCGGCCGGCGAGCGCGTGGACAAGCTGGTCCGGGCGGCGACCGAGCAGAGCGCCGAGGCGGAGGCGAAGGCGAAGGAGCTGCTGTCGGACGCGAGCAGCGAGGCGAGCAAGGTCCGCATCGCCGCCGTGCGCAAGGCCGAGACGCTGCTCAAGGAGGCCGAGCAGAAGAAGGCGGAGCTGTCGCGGCAGGCCGAGCGGGCCCTCGCGGAGGCGCAGGCGGAGGCGGAGCGGCTGGTCGAGGAGGGCCGGCGCGAGCTGGAGGTCCTGGTGCGCAGGCGCGAGGACATTCAGGCCGAGATCTCCCGTGTCCAGGACGTTCTTGAGGCGTTGGAATCATTCGAGGCGCCTTCGGGTGGCGGGAAGTCGTCCATGGGCGGCCAGGGTTCGGGGGGCGTGAAGGCCGGCGCTTCGGCGGGGTCCACTCGTTCGGGTGGCAAGGGATCGGACGGGTAGTCGGAACGCAGGATGTGTGCTTCCGAGGGAGGTTCAGTCGAAGGAGTGACAATCATTCCGTCGCCTTGCCACTCAAAAGGGGTGTCATTGTCCAGGGCAAACGCGGATTGACTCGATGACACGCCGTCCGGGCGCCTAGGATTCCCCTCAACACCTCACGTAGCACCTCATCGGTCTCATTCGACAGGAACCCCATGAGCGACACTTCCTCCCCCTTCGGCTTCGAGCTCGTGCGGCGTGGTTACGACCGCGGTCAGGTGGACGACCGCATTACCAAGCTGGTCTCCGACCGCGACAGCGCCCTAGGACGTATCAACTCTCTGGAAAAGCGGATCGAGGAGCTGCACCTCGAAACGCAGAACGCCCAGGCCCAGGTGAGCGACGCGGAGCCGTCGTACGCCGGTCTCGGCGCCCGGGTCGAGAAGATCCTGCGGCTGGCCGAGGAGGAGGCGAAGGACCTGCGCGAGGAGGCCCGTCGCGCGGCCGAGCAGCACCGTGAGCTGGCCGAGTCCGCCGCGCAGCAGGTGCGCAACGACGCCGAGTCGTTCGCCGCGGACCGGAAGTCGAAGGCGGAGGACGAGGGCGTCCGCATCGTCGAGAAGGCGAAGGGCGACGCCGCCACCCTGCGTGCCGAGGCCCAGAAGGACGCCGCCTCCAAGCGGGAGGAGGCCGACGCCCTCTTCGAGGAGACCCGCGCCAAGGCCGCCCAGGCCGCCGCGGACTTCGAGACCAACCTGGCCAAGCGCCGCGAGCAGTCCGAGCGCGACCTCGCCTCCCGTCAGCAGAAGGCCGAAAAGCGCCTTGCGGAGATCGAGCACCGTGCCGAACAGCTCCGCCTGGAGGCCGAGAAGCTGCGTACGGACGCCGAGCGCCGCGCCCGCCAGACCGTGGAGACCGCGCAGCGCCAGGCCGAGGACATCGTCGCCGACGCCAACGCCAAGGCCGACCGCATCCGCAGCGAGTCCGAGCGCGAGCTGGCGGCGCTGACCAACCGCCGCGACTCCATCAACGCCCAGCTGACCAACGTCCGCGAGATGCTGGCGACGCTGACCGGTGCGGCCGTGGCCGCCGCCGGCTCCCCGATCGACGACGAGCCGGTCACCCGCGGCGTCCCGGCGCAGCAGAGCCGCTAGCAACTGCCGTACGCCCGCGTGCGGATACACCCCCGTGCGCACGCGAGCTGCTTCCCGGTAGTCGACATCGGGCATCCAGGGCCGTACATCACCCTTCCGAGGTGGCGTACGGCCCTGCCGCGTTCCCGTACGGCCGCGCGCCGGCAGCACGGAGGAAGTCGAAAGGATTTTCGCTCGAAATGGGCCAGCGGCTGGGAATCACCGCCGCCCTGCCGGGCGGTCCGGAGATCCTGATGTCCGACCAACCTGTCAATGGTCTGAACCCCGAGGGAATTCACCGGATCCGCAATCCGATGAAGGGCCTGGTGCGGGAGGGAAGGACGATCTTCATCCCCTCTCTTCCCCTGAGTGAAATGACACGCGCCGCGGACCGTTTACCGGCCATTCGGACAGGGAATGCTCCTCCGACTTGTCGAGGGCGGATTTCATCCGGCAGAACTCGCGCGGTTGCGTCCGCCTGCACGCACCGCGGCGGCCCGTGGGTCCTGGCCGCCCTGGGAGGCGACTGCCCCGCCCCCGGGAAGCGGGACGCCTGACGGCCGGGTCCGCCTCAGGACGGACGTCCCGCGTACTACGGGAAAACCCCGGGCCGGATCTCAGGGAGAGCTCAGGGATCCGGTCCCGGCGGGAACCGGCCGCGGCTCGATATCCTCTTAGGGCATAGGCGGGCGAGAGCCGTCCGCGGCCGACAAGGGGCAGCACGATGATCGAGGCAGTCGGCCTGACGAAGCGTTTCGGCAGCAAGACCGCGGTCGACGGACTGTCCTTCCAGGTCAAGCCGGGCCACGTGACCGGCTTCCTCGGGCCCAACGGGTCCGGCAAGTCGACCACCATGCGCATGATCCTCGGGCTGGACCGGCCCACCGCCGGTCACGTCACGATCAACGGCCTGCCCTTCCGGGACCTCCCGAACGCCCAGCGGCACGTCGGCGCCCTGCTCGACGCCAAAGCCGTGCACGGCGGCCGGCGGGCCCGGACGCACCTGCTGGCCATCGCCCAGCTCTCCGGGATCCCCGAGAAGCGGGTGGACGAGGTCCTCGGCGTGGTCGGCCTCCAGGCCGCGGCCCGCCAGCGGACGAAGGGCTTCTCGCTCGGCATGGGCCAGCGGCTCGGCATCGCGGCCGCCCTCCTCGGCGACCCGCAGGTGCTGCTCTTCGACGAGCCGGTCAACGGCCTCGACCCCGAGGGCATCCTCTGGGTCCGGAACCTGATGCGGCAGCTCGCCGCCGAGGGCCGCACCGTCTTCGTCTCCTCGCACCTGATGAGCGAGATGGCCCTGACCGCCGACCACCTGATCGTGATCGGCCGGGGACGGCTGCTGGCCGACATGAGCACGCAGGACTTCATCACGCACAACTCGGCCGGATTCGCGCGGGTCCGCGCCGCCGACGGGGAGACCGCGGGCCGCGGGACCCTGGCGACCGCGCTGGCCAAGGCGGGCGGCCGCGTCCTCCAGGAGCCCGACGGGGCGCTGCGGGTCACGGGGCTGGAGCTCCCGCGGATCGGCGACCTCGCGCACGCGGCCGGCGTACGGCTGTGGGAGCTGTCCCCCCACCGGGCCTCGCTGGAGGAGGCCTACATGCGGATGACCCAGGCCTCCGTGGAGTACACCTCCTCCGACGACCCCCGCGCCGAGCTCTGGGAGCCCGAGCCGCTGTCCGTCCCCGCGTGGGAGGACGAGGACGAGACGGCCGTCGCACCCGAGACCGCGGCGAGCTTCTTCGCTCCCCCGCCCCCGGGAGCGCAGCGGCGGCCCTTCCTGATGCCGGACAGCGCCGCCGACCTGGCCCCCTCCCCCCAGCACACCCCCGAGGACCCCCGATGACCACCACCCCCGCCGGGAAGCCGACGGCGAGCGCGCCCGCGCCGAGCGGGTCCGCGCCGAGCGGGTCCGGCGCCTACAGCTCCCCGCTGCCGACCCCCCGGCCGCACCTGGGGCACGCGCTGGCCTCGGAGTGGACCAAGCTGACCTCCGTGCGCTCCACCCTGTGGACGCTCGGCTCGCTCGTGGCGCTGGTCGTCGGCGTCGGCATGCTGGCCGTGGTCCAGACCGCGTCCCGGGACTACGAGAGCCTGCCCTACCCCGCGCCGGCCCTCTTCGGGCTGATGGTCGGCCAGCTCGCCGTGATCGTGCTCGGCGTGCTGACGATCTCCTCCGAGTACGGCACGGGCCTGATCCGCACCACCTTGACCGCCGCCCCCGACCGGCTGCGGGTGCTCACCGCGAAGTACCTGGTCTTCGGCTCGGTCGCGTTCCTCACCACCACCTGCTCGGTGGGGTTCGTCGGCCTGTGGGCGGCGATCCTGCACAGCGGGCCCGCCGCCGGGCCGCACGGCCTCGCCGAGTGGGCGGGCGCGCTGGCCGGCTGTGCCTACGTGACCCTGCTGGGCCTGCTCGCCCTGGCCGTCGGGGCGCTCGTGCGGCACTCGGCGGGCGCCATCGCGGTGATGCTCGGCCTGGTCACCATGCCGCCGGTGCTCGGTTCGATACTGATGGCCTGGCCGGTCACGAGCGGGGTGGGGTCGGTGGTCCTGCGCTACAACGCGCCCGTCGGCCTCTTCCAGCTCTTCGGCGTGCAGGACGGCGGGGTGGCCGGTTCGACGATGCCCAGCGACGTGGCCCAGATGACCCTGCTCGTCCTGGTGACGGCGGGCGCGATCGCCGCCTCCTACGCCGTCGTCCGCCGCCGGGACGTCTGAGCCGCGGCGGCCGCGCCGCTCAGTACCGCGGCGCGTTGCGGGACCGCTGCACCTTGGAGGTGCGGCGGTCCTTCGCGTTCCAGCAGGCCTTGTGCCAGTGCCGACGGTCGTCCACGCCGCCGTACTCGGGCCAGGCCACCACGTGCGGGGTGCCCGCGGGGATCTCCTGGTCGCAGCCCGGGCAGCGGTAGCGCTTGCCCGCCGCTCCGGCGCCCGAGACGTGCCGGACCTTCCACTCCTCGCCCAGGTACTCCTCGGTGCGCTCCAGCCCGTACCGGTCGTAGCCGGAGCCGGGCCGTTCGTCCGGGGTCTCGCCGCCCCGGGGGCGGTTGTGGCGCGGTGACACGTATACCTCACGGAGGGGCTGCGGACGGTGACTTTCCCCCAGACTACGCGCAGCGGACCGCGCCGCCCCCAGGGTGTCCGGTGAAGGCCCTCCTCCGAACGGAACTGGCCCGACTATCTCAATAACTTTCGTGTCAGGCCGTGCCTTTGGCACGTGTCAGACGTTGTTGCCATCGGACATCGATGCCATGAACGAGCAAAGTGCCGGTCCACCTGGGGGAGGCCGCGCCAGCCGCGAGGAGGCCAAGGGCGATGCGCGTAGGAGCGTTTGTAGTGGCGGCCCAGTTCCCGGGCCAGGGACAGGGGGAGGCGCTGCACCGGGCGGTGCGGACCGCCGAGGTGGCGGAGGGGTCCGGGCTCGACTCGGTCTGGCTCGCCGAGCACCACTTCGTCCCGTACGGGGTCTGCCCGTCGGCGGTCACGCTGGCCGCGCTGCTGCTGGGGCGGACCCGGCGGCTGCGGGTGGGCACGGCCGTGAGCGTGCTGCCCAACACGCACCCGGTGGCGCTCGGGGAGCAGGCGGCCCTGCTCCACGTCACCTCCGGCGGCCGGTTCACCCTCGGGGTGGGGCGGGGCGGGCCGTGGGTGGACCTGGAGGTGTTCGGGGGCGGCCTGGAGGCGTACGAGTCCGGGTTCCCGGAGGACCTCGACCTGCTGCGGCGCTGGCTGGCCGAGCCGCGGGTGGGGGCGGCCGGCGAGCGGTACGGCTTCCGCGAGGTGGCCGTCGTGCCCCGCCCGGACCAGGCGCTGGACGGGGACGGGACGGGGCCGGAAGTGATCGTCGCGTGCACCTCCCCCGCGTCGGTGCGGACGGCCGCGCGGCGCGGGCTGCCGATGCTGCTGGGCATGCACTGCGGGGACGAGGAGAAGGCGGGGATGGTCGCGCTCTGGCGGGAGACGGCGCTGGCCGCCGGGCACGCGCCGGAGGCCGTCCGGGGCGCCGGGCACGTGTCGGCCGGGGTGTGCCAGCTGGCGGACCGTACGGGCGACGCCCGCGAGACCCTGCTGAAGGCGATGCCGGGCTGGCTCCGGCAGGGCCTCGACGCGCACGTGACGGTGGACGGCCGGGCCCGCTCGATGCGCGACCCGCACGCCTACACGGAGCTGCTGTGCGACCTGCACCCGGTCGGCACGCCGCGGCTCGCGGCGGACCGGCTGGCGGCCACCGCGGAGCGGACGGGCATCACGCGCTTCGCCCTGCTGGCGGAGGGCTCCGGCGACCTCGCCGCGACGGAGGAGAACGTCCGGCGTCTGGGCACGGAGGTCCTGCCGCTGCTGGCGTGACCCGCAGCGGCCCCGGCGCGTACGGCCTGGGCTGCCGCCCCGGTGTCCGTCGCCCTGCGGCGACACGGAGCGGCAGCGGAGTACCGGTCCCGCTAGCAGTCGCGCAGTTCGGGCGACTGGTTGAGCAGCTGGCCGCGGATCGAGGTGAACTTGGCCAGCCGGCCGTCCACCGAGGGGTCCAGCGGGAACACCGCGACGCGGTGGCAGTTCTGGAAGGCCAGGCGCACCCCGAAGTGCCGCTGCAGCGCACCCCTGATCGCGTCACTCGCGAGCGCGCGCAGCAGCTGGCCGCGCGCCTGCTCGTCCGGCGGCGGCGTCTGGTTGTCGGCGAACTCTCCGCCCTCAACCTCCAGCTGGGCCACCAACGAGCTGATCATCTCCCACGCGTAGGGCAGGGAGGTCCGGACGCAGTCGACGAAGGCGGCTTCGTCGACCTCGCCTCGCTCGGCCTGTTCGAGTAGGGCCGGTGAGACGTCGAGCGACATGGGTTCTCCTCTCGTGACCCCGGCGTCTGGGTCGCCGGAGTCCTGCGGGCAGGGAGGGAGGCCGCGACGCAGTGTGCACGCTCGGCAACCTCCCGCTCACCACGGTAGGCGCCCACCGGGTGGCGCACCAGGAGAATGCGCATACAACGCGCCATCGGCGAACGGGGCTTTCAGGGGCGAATCGCGTGAAGGCCCGTCGGTCGAGTAGCGTTGCCGACCATGCGTCTCGTCATTGCCCGCTGCTCCGTCGACTACGCGGGCCGGCTCACCGCCCATCTGCCCTCGGCACCCCGTCTGATCCTCGTGAAGGCCGACGGCAGTGTCTCGATCCATGCGGACGACCGGGCGTACAAACCGCTCAACTGGATGTCGCCTCCGTGCACCCTCAAGGAGGGGAGCGGGGACGACGCGAACGTCTGGACCGTCGTCAACAAGGCGGGCGAGAAGCTCATCATCACCATGGAGGAGGTCCTCCACGACTCGTCCCACGAGCTGGGCACCGACCCGGGCCTCATCAAGGACGGCGTCGAGGCGCACCTCCAGGAGCTGCTGGCCGACCGCATCGAGACGCTGGGCGAGGGCTACACCCTGATCCGGCGCGAGTACATGACGGCGATCGGCCCCGTGGACATCCTGTGCCGGGACGCGGCGGGCGCGACGGTGGCCGTGGAGATCAAGCGGCGCGGCGAGATCGACGGCGTCGAGCAGCTGACCCGGTACCTGGAGCTGCTGAACCGCGACCCGCACCTGGCGCCGGTGCGCGGTGTCTTCGCGGCGCAGGAGATCAAGCCGCAGGCGCGGGTTCTGGCCAATGACCGGGGCATGGACTGCGTGGTCCTGGACTACGACGCCCTGCGCGGCATCGAGGACGACAAGCTCCGCCTGTTCTGACGCACGCGGACCGGACGGCCCCCCGAGCTCCGGCTCGGGGGGCCGTCGTGCGTGCGCGGGCCGCCGGGCTCAGCCGCGGGTCGTCGAGGAGCTCGCGGAGGAGCCCGTCGTCGGGCCGGAGGCCGTCGCGGTCGACGTGGACGTGGACGTGGCGGTCGGCGTCGGCGTGGGGGTCGGGGTGGGCGTCGGTGTCGGCGTCGGCGTGGGGGTCGGCGTGGGCGTGGGGGTCGGCGTCGGCGTGGGCGTCGGCGATGCCGGGGGCTGCGAGGTGGCCGTCCCGGTCGGCGTCGGGGAGGCGGAGGCCGCCCCGCTGCCGCCCGGCTGGGGGGCCGGGGACGACCGACCGGGCCCGGCCGGGCGGGCCGGCTCGCCCGCCGGGTCGTCGCCGCCGGTGCCGGGCACCTGCGGGACGTGCGGGGACACCTGCGCCGAGGGGCTGGACGACACCGAGGGGGACTGCGGGTCCTCCGCGCCGTCCGAGGCCAGCGCGAGGCCGATGACCGTGCCGAGCGCCGCCACGGTGAGCACCCCGGCCGCCCCGAGCAGGGCCGTCCGGCGCCGCCGGGCCCGGGCGGCGGCCGCCGCCGGGTGCGGGCCGGCCGGGCGGGGCGGTGCGGGACGGGCGGGCGCGGGCGGCGGGAAGGCGTTCCCGAAGACCGCCGAGAGGTTCGCGGGGGTCTCCGCGGGCGGCAGCTGGGCCCGGCGGATCACCGGGTTGACCTGGGTGACGGCCTCCGAACCCCGTGCGGGGGCGGCGGTCTGCCCGAGCCGGGCGGTGGCGGCCGTCGTCCCGGCGGCGGCCGCGGGGGCCGGGGACTGCTTGACGAGCTTCTCCGTGCGGGCGGTCGGGGCGGAGGCGGCCGGGGTCTTCTTCAGGGAGGTGGTCGGGGCCGTCGCCGACACCGGGGCGGGGGCCGTCGCCGGGGGCGTCTCCGCCGCCTTCGGGCCGGCCTCTGCGGGGGGCGTCGGAACGGGGTGCGGCGGGGCCTCCAGCCGCAGCGGCGGGGAGGCCGCCGCACCCAGTACCTCGCGGTCGGTGACCAGGGCCAGCGCCCGCCGTCCGGCGACCGTCCCGCGCTTGTCCGCGAGCGCGCCGCGCAGTCCGATCGAGGCCTCCAGCTCGGCGCGCGCCCGGTCCAGGCGCCCCTCGCACAGGGCGAGGACACCCAGCTCGTGGTGGAAGTACGCCTGCTCGGCGACCTCCCCGGCCTTCCGCGCGGCCTCCGACCCCGCACGCAGCACCCGCTCCCACGCGTCCCAGTGCAGCGAGGCCGCGAAGGCGGGCGCCGCGGTCCGGGCCAGGAGCACGGCGGCCACCACGTCGGCCCCGGCCAGCGCGGCGAGCACCGCGTCGGCCTCGGCCGCGACCCGCTCCGGGGTGACCGAGGCGTGCCCGGTCCACCAGGCGTAGTGCCGGGCGGCGGTACGGGCCTCCTCGGCGCCGGCGCCTCCGTACCCGGCCTCCTCCAGCTGCCGCGCGACGCCCTCGGCGAGCCGGAAGCGCGGTCCGACGGGGGTGACCAGCCCGCAGCCGAGCAGTTCGGCGACGGCCGCGTCCGCGTGGGTGTCGCCGACCAGCGCGGGCAGGTGCGCCGGGTGCGGGAGTTCCCCGCCCAGCGCGCAGGCGATCCGCAGGGCGGCGCGGGCCGACTCGCTCACCCGGGAGGCCAGCAGTTCGGCGGGGGCCGCGGCCTGGGCCAGGGTGGGCAGCGGCACGGGGGCGGGGTCGCGGGGGCGCTCCTCGAAGACCCCGGGCTCCTCGTCCTCGTCCCCGGCGGCCGTGCCGTTCAGCTCGTCGCGCTGGCGCAGCAGGGCGGCCGCCTGAACGAAGCGCAGCGGCAGGCCCTCGGAGGCGAACCGCAGGTCCCCGGCCCAGGCCGTCTCCGCCTCGGTCAGGGGCCGGCCGGTGAGCGCCTCCAGGAGCTCGGTGCAGCCGGCGCGGCCGAGGCCGCCGAGGAAGACCTCCTCCAGGTGGGAGTCGTCGGAGGGGGCCTTGGCGTCGGGGGTGGCGGCCAGGAGGTAGGCGCACTCGGGGGTGGCGCGCAGCAGTTCGTCCAGCGCGGGACCGCCCAGCTCCAGGTCGTCGAGGAGCACGATGGCGCCGATCTCGCGGACCCGCGCGAGGAGGGCCGTGCGGTCGGGGCGCCGGCCGGCGGTGTCGTACACGGTGGCGTAGAGGGCGTGGAGCAGCTCGGCTGGCTGCTGCTGGCCGTGGCCGCTGAGCCGGACGACGCCGTCGGGCGCCAGGTCGGCGCAGTCCCGGGCGACCGCGTCGAGCAGGGCGGTGCGGCCGGATCCGGCGGGGCCGGTCAGCCGGACGGAGCGGCCGCGCTGGAGCAGCCGTACGAGCCGCTCCCGCTCCTCGGTGCGCTCCAGGAGCGGGCGGGCGGGAGCGGGCGGCCCGGGCAGTGCGGGCGGCCGTGCGGCGGCGTCCCGGGCGGCGCGGGAGGACGCCTCCCGCTTGGCGGGGCGGCGGTCGGCGTCCGGGCCGGCGCCGGGCCGGTGGGGTTCGATCTCGCTGCCGTCGACGGGATTGACGGTGAGGGTGAACTCCCCGGCGGTCAGGGTCACGATCCGCGCGGGCGCGGCGGGCAGCGGCGGCACCCCGGCGCCGGGGGTACCGGCAGCGGTACCGGCGGCAGGGGTACCGGCAGCGGGCGTGCCGACTCCGGGCCCGCCCAGCACCGCTCCCCCGGCGCCCGGAGCCCCGGCCGCCGGTCCGGCGGGCGGTCGGCCCTCGGCCCGCTCCCCGGCCGGGCCGGCGTTGCGGTCCCCGGGCCGTTGCGTCCGGTCGTCCGGCCGCTCCTCGGGCCTCTGGTCCTCGGGCCTCTGGTCCTCGGGCCGCCGGCCCTCCCCGGGCTTCCCCTCTGTACGGTCCATGACCCCGTCCCCCCGCCTCGCGTCGCGCGCTCCGTCGCCGTCTTCCCTACCGCCCGGCCTCGCTCGCGCCGCTCGTCGCCACTGGTCCGGTTTCCGCCCGACCCTAAACGCTGCCGGGTCGCGCCGGAACCACGGGGGTACCTCCACCATAGGACCGTTACGTTCCCCGCCCGTACCCGCGGAAGCCGGAACTCCGCTGCTACCGGACGGTATCCGGGCTCAGTCCTTGCGGCCGGTCGCGGCGACGGCGACGCCCAGGCCGATCATGGTGAGCCCGCCGATCCCGCCGACGACGTCGAGCCGGCGCGGGGATCCGGCGAACCAGCCCCGGGTGGTGGCGGCGACGAGCCCCCAGACGCTGTCGGAGACGACCGCGATGAGGTTGAAGACCAGGCCGAGCAGGAGCATCTGGAGGACGACGTGGCCCCGGTCACGGTCGACGAACTGGGGCAGCACGGCGGCGAAGAAGACGATGGTCTTGGGGTTGGCCACGCCCACCACGAACCCCTCCCCCAGGGTCCGCAGCCCGCCGTGCGCGGCGGGGGCCGCCTCGGCGAGGGCCGCCCGCAGGGATCCGCGCCGGCGCACGGCCTTGACGCCCAGGTACACCAGGTAGGCGGCGCCGATCAGCTTCAGCGCCGTGAAGACGAGGACCGAGCGCTCGACGACGGTCCCCACCCCGAGGGCCACGGCCACGACCAGCACGTACGCCCCGAGCGTGTTCCCGGCCACCGTGGTCAGGGCGGCCCTGCGGCCCTGCGCCAGCGCCCGGCCGATCACGAAGAGCACGCTCGGACCGGGGATCACGATCAGCAGGAACGACATGGCCGCGAAGGCCAGCAGTCTGTCGGTGGACACCATGAGCCCATGAAAGCCGAGCCCGGCCCGCCCGCGCAGCCCCTTTTCCGCGGGCCGCCGCACGCCCGGCCGTCCGAACGCCCGCCCGCCCGGCGGCCCGTCGGCCCCGGATCAGACCCGGGGCAGGGACTCCGCCTCCAGCCCGCCCTCGATCGCGAGGATGCGGTGCAGCCGGGTGGCGACGAGCAGCCGCTGCATCCGGTCGGGCACCCCGCGCAGGACCAGCCGGCGGCCGGTCCGGCCGGCCCGCCGGTGCGCTCCCATGATCACGCCGAGTCCGGTCGCGTCCCAGGAGTCGAGCCCGGTCAGGTCGAGCACGAGGTCGCCGTGGCCGTCGTCGAGGGCGGTGTGGAGGGCGGTACGGGCGTCCGCCGCGCTGCGCACGTCGAGGCGGCCCCCGACAGCGAGTTCGGCGTGGTCGCCCCTGATGTGCATGTGTGCTCCCCGGCTGTACCTGCGTGCGTGTGGTCCGACGGATCCGTGGTCGGCTCGTGATCGGCTCGTGGTCGGCAACTCTCACCGCAACTGACTGCCCGGCGGGCGCTGAAGTTGCCGACCGTGAGCGAACCGATACCTAATTCACCCCGTAGGGTGCGGGGATTCGAACGGCCGTGCTCAGTGCTTGTAGAAGCCCTGCCCGCTCTTGCGGCCGATGTCGCCCGCGTCGACCATGCGGCGCATGAGCTCCGGCGGCGCGAACTTCTCGTCCTGGGACTCGGTGTAGATGTTGCTGGTGGCGTGCAGCAGGATGTCCACGCCGGTGAGGTCGGCGGTGGCCAGCGGGCCCATCGCGTGCCCGAAGCCCAGCTTGCAGGCGATGTCGATGTCCTCGGCGGAGGCCACGCCCGATTCGTAGAGCTTCGCTGCCTCGACGACGAGGGCGGAGATCAGGCGGGTGGTGACGAAGCCGGCGACGTCGCGGTTGACGACGATGCAGGTCTTGCCCACGGACTCGGCGAACGCGCGGGTGGTGGCGAGGGTCTCGTCGCTCGTCTTGTAGCCGCGGACCAGCTCGCAGAGCTGCATCATCGGGACGGGCGAGAAGAAGTGCGCGCCGACGACCCGCTCCGGGCGCTTGGTGACCGCCGCGATCTTGGTGATCGGGATGGCGGAGGTGTTGGAGGCGAGGACGGTGTCCTCGCGGACCAGGTCGTCCAGGGTGCGGAAGATCTCGTGCTTGACCTCGATCTTCTCGAAGACGGCCTCGACGACGATGTCCACGTCGGCGACCGCGTCGAAGTCGGTGGTCGTGGTGATGCGCGCGAGGGCCGCCTCGGCGTCCTCGGCCGTCATCCTGCCCTTGGAGACGAACTTGTCGTACGAGGCCTTGATCCCGTCCGTGCCCCGGGTCAGCGCGGCGTCGGTGACGTCCCGCAGGACGACGTCCCACCCCGCCTGAGCGGAGACCTGAGCGATCCCGGAACCCATCAGTCCCGCGCCGATGACGGCGAGCTTCCCAGCCACTGCACACCCCTCGTTGTTCTCAGTACGACCCGGCCTCGTAGCCTCTCCGGCGGAGACTAGCGTCCGTGAGGGGCCCAGTGACCGCGAAGTAACACGCGTCACGTCTCAGATGACGGACATCACACCGACACGGTCCAGCAGTGCGCGGGCCGCCCGCAGTTGGCCCGCACTACCCTGGCGCCATGGTGAACCTCACGCGCATCTACACCCGCACCGGCGACCAGGGCACGACCGCCCTGGGCGACATGAGCCGCACGCGGAAGACGGACCTGCGGATCTCCGCGTACGCCGACGCCAACGAGGCCAACGCCGCCATCGGGACCGCGATCGCGCTGGGCTCGCTGCCGGAGGAGGTCGTCAAGGTCCTGGTCCGCGTGCAGAACGACCTGTTCGACGTGGGCGCCGACCTGTGCACCCCGGTCGTCGAGGACCCCCAGTACCCGCCGCTGCGGGTGGAGCAGTTCTACGTCGACCGGCTGGAGGCGGACTGCGACGTCTTCAACGAGCGCCTGGAGAAGCTGCGCAGCTTCATCCTCCCGGGCGGCACCCCCGGCGCGGCCCTGCTGCACCAGGCCTGCACGGTGGTGCGCCGGGCGGAGCGCTCGACCTGGGCGGCACTGGAGGCGCACGGCGAGGTGATGAACCCGCTGACGGCCACTTACCTCAACCGGCTCTCCGACCTCCTGTTCATCCTGGCCCGCACGGCCAACAAGGAGGTCGGGGACGTGCTCTGGGTACCGGGCGGCGAGCGCTAGAGCTTCGCCCGGGAGGGTCCGGCGTCCCGGCCCGCGGCCGGGTCGCCGCCGTTCCCCGGCCGACGAACCCCGACTGCACCCTTCGATGTAGCGCCCTCTCCGCCCCCGTACCGAGGCCGCGCCGCCCGGCACCGTGTTGGATGGGACCGTGACCCCCGAGATCCCCCGCCCCCACCGCGACGACGTCCTGATCGCGGCGACCAGCACCCTGGTCGGTCTCCTGCTGTGGTCGCTCGGGGTCCACAGCACCGGCACCGGGGGCACCGGCTACCGGCACCACCTGCCCGTCTGGGCCGCACTGGTCCCGATGCTCGCGACCGGCGGCATGGAGCTCCTGCGCCGCACCGCGCCCAACGTCACCCTGGTGGTCGGCACCCTCGCGGTGGTCGCCGACCAGTTCACGGTGGGCAGCATCGCCACCGTCGTGATGTTCACCGACCTGATGTACGCGGCCGTGGTCTACGGGAAGCCCTCCATGGCCCGGCGCCTGCCGGTCACCACCGGCCTGATCACCGTCGTCGTCACCATCGCGACCCTGGCCTGGCTGCGCTCCCCGCAGGCCCTGATGATCGGCGTGCTCACGGGGATCGTCAGCTTCGCCCCGGCCCTGACCGGCGCCACCCTGCGCAACCACCGCGAGGCCGCCGAGGCCGCCCGGCTGCGCGCCGAGCAGACGGCGCTGCTGGCCGAGATGGACCGTACGCAGGCCGTGGCGGCCGAGCGCGCCCGGATGGCCCGCGAGCTGCACGACATGGTCGCCAACCACCTCTCCGCCATCGCCATCCACTCCACCGCCGCGCTGTCCATCGACTCCCCCGCCACCAGCCGCGAGGCCCTCGGGGTGATCCGCGAGAACAGCGTCCAGGGGCTCGCCGAGATGCGCCGGCTGATCGGGCTGCTGCGCGAGGCGGGGGCCGGGCAGGAGGCCGCGCCCGTCCCCTCCCTCGACGGGCTGGAGGCCCTGTTGGAGCGGGCCCGGGCGAACGGCACCGCGAGCGGGCTGGACTTCGTGCTGCACGACGCGCGCCGGCGGGCGGCGCCGCTGCCGGCCCCGGTGGAGCTGGCGGCGTACCGGATCGTCCAGGAGTCGCTGACCAACGCCCTCAAGCACGCCGCCGCCGGCACGGTCGCCGTCCGGGTCGCGCGGGAGGACGGCCTGCTGACGGTGGCGGTGGACTCCCCGTACGGGGACCGGCCGGGGCCGCGCGCGCCGGGCTCCGGGGCGGGGCTGGTCGGCATGCACGAGCGGGCGGACCTGCTCGGCGGAAGGTTCACGGCGGGCCCGCGGGGGCCCGTCTGGCAGGTGCGGGCGGAACTGCCCGCGGAGGACGGGGCGGTACCGGAATGAGCATCAGGGTCGTGGTGGCGGAGGACCAGCGGGCGGTACGGGCCGGGCTGGTGCTGATCCTGCGCAGTGCGGGCGACGTCGAGGTGGTGGGCGAGGCCGCCGACGGCGAGGAGGCGGTGCGGCTGGCCCGGGAGCTGCGGCCGGACCTGGTCCTCATGGACGTGCAGATGCCGGTCCTCGACGGGGTGGAGGCCACCCGCCGGGTGGCCGCGGAGGGCCTGGCCGACGTGCTGGTGCTGACCACCTTCGACCTCGACGAGTACGTGTTCGGGGCCCTGCGGGCGGGGGCCGCGGGCTTCCTGCTCAAGGACGCGGACGCGGCCGAGCTGATCGCGGCGGTGCGGACGGTGGCGCGCGGCGAGGGCCTGATCGCGCCCGCGGTGACCCGTCGGCTGATCGCCGAGTTCGCCGCGCCGCGGCCGGTCCGCCCGGCCGCGCGGCCGGAGGCGGCCGCCGCGGTGGAGTCGCTGACCCGGCGCGAGCGGGAGGTGCTGGGGGCGCTGGGCGAGGGGCTGTCGAACGCGGAGATCGCCGTACGGCTGGAGATGGCGGAGGCCACGGTGAAGACGCACGTCAGCAGGTTGCTGGCGAAGCTGGAGCTGCGCAGCCGGGTCCAAGCGGCCGTACTGGCGCGGGAGTTGGGCATCCCGTAGGCCGCCCGGGGGTGAGGTCTGGACCTCTTGACGGTTGGTACAGACCTTTCTAGTCTCACCGCATCACTGTGGTGAGCGTGCCATGACAAAGATCGCTTCCGGCGTGCTCACGGGCGGCGCAGGTCCCATCCCCAGTGCCGGTCGGCCCCCGACCGGCACGGACCTCCGGAGGAGCACCCTTGAGCACAGCACCCCCACGACGCATCCCCCTCTTCAGGAGGCTGGCCGCCACCGCGGCCGCCCTCGCCCTGCCCGTCGCCGGCCTGGTCGGCCTGGCCGGGCCCGCGCAGGCCGCCGCCTCCGCGACCGCCACCTACACCAAGGTCTCCGACTGGGGCACCGGCTTCGAGGGCAAGTGGACGGTGAAGAACACCGGCACCACCGCCCTCAGCAGCTGGACCGTGGAGTGGGACTTCCCGGCCGGCACCCAGGTGACCTCGGCGTGGGACGCCACCGTCACCGGCTCCGGCACCCACTGGACCGCCAAGAACGTCGGCTGGAACGGCGCCCTCGCCCCCGGCGCCACCGCCAGCTTCGGCTTCAACGGCAGCGGCCCCGGCGCCCCCTCCGGCTGCAAGGTCAACGGCGGCTCCTGCGAGGGCGGCACCACCCCCACCGACACGCCTCCCTCCGCCCCCGGCACCCCCACGGCCTCCGGGCTCACGGAGAACGCCCTGACCCTGTCCTGGGCGGCGGCCACCGACGACAAGGGCGTCAAGAACTACGACGTCTACCGCAACGGCACCAAGCTCACCACCGTCACCGGCACCACCTACGGTGACAGCGGCCTGACCAAGGCCACCACCTACACCTACACGGTCACCGCCCGCGACACCGCCGACCAGACCGGCCCCTCCTCCGCCCCCCTCTCCGTCACCACCCCGGGCGGCGGCACCGATCCCGGACCGGGCCCCGGCCCCGACCCGGGCGCCAGGGTCAAGCTCGGCTACTTCACCGACTGGGGCGTCTACCAGCGCAACTACCACGTGAAGAACCTGGTGACCTCCGGCACCGCCGCGAAGATCACCCACATCAACTACGCCTTCGGCAACGTCCAGAACGGCAAGTGCACCATCGGCGACTCCTACGCCGACTACGACAAGGCCTACACCGCCGACCAGAGCGTCGACGGCGTCGCCGACACCTGGGACCAGCCCCTGCGCGGCAACTTCAACCAGCTGCGCAAGCTGAAGGCCAAGTACCCGAACATCAAGGTCGTCTACTCCTTCGGCGGCTGGACCTGGTCCGGCGGCTTCGGCCAGGCCGCGCAGAACCCGGCCGCCTTCGCCCAGTCCTGCTACGACCTGGTCGAGGACCCCCGCTGGGCGGACGTCTTCGACGGCATCGACATCGACTGGGAGTACCCGAACGCCTGCGGCCTGTCCTGCGACACCAGCGGCGCCGCCGCCTTCAAGAACCTGATGTCGGCCCTGCGCGCCAAGTTCGGCTCCTCCAACCTGGTCACCGCCGCCATCTCCGCCGACGGCTCCAACGGCGGCAAGCTCGACCTCGCGGACTACGCGGGCGCCGCCCCCTACGTCGACTTCTACAACGTGATGACGTACGACTTCTTCGGCGCGTGGGACGCCAAGGGCCCGACCGCCCCGCACTCCCCGCTGACCTCCTACGCGGGCATCCCGATCGCCGGATTCAACTCCGAGGCGGCGATCACCAAGCTCAAGGGCAAGGGCATCCCCGGCTCCAAGCTCAACCTCGGCATCGGCTTCTACGGCCGCGGCTGGACCGGAGTCACCCAGGACGCCCCCGGCGGCACCGCGAGCGGGCCCGCCCCCGGCACCTACGAGCAGGGCATCGAGGACTACAAGGTCCTCAAGAGCAGCTGCCCGGCCACCGGCACCGTCGCCGGCACCGCCTACGCCAAGTGCGGAAGCAACTGGTGGAGCTACGACACCCCCGCCACCATCGCCGGGAAGATGACCTGGCTGAAGAACCAGGGGCTCAAGGGAGCCTTCTTCTGGGAGTTCAGCGGCGACACCGCGGGCGGCGAGCTCGCGAACGCCATCCACACCGGCCTGCAGTAAAGAGATGAACGAAGCCGGGGAGACGGGTCCGCCCCCGTCTCCCCGGCTTCCTCACGGTCCGGGCGACGTTCACCCTCCCCCGGACTTCGTCCCGGGGGACCCCCGTCCAACGGGCAAGGAGTCCTCAAGCGACATTCACCCGCTGGCCGGGAGGCGCCGCCTCCAGCCAGGCCAGGAAACCGGTCAGGGCGTCCTCGCTCATCGCCAGCTCCAGGCGCGTCCCCTGGTGGGAACAGCCGAGCACGACGGAGTCGGACAGCAGGGCCAGCTCCTCCTCGCCCTCCGGGGCGCGGCGTGCGAGCACCTCGATGGACGAGCGCTCCAGCAGCCGGCGCGGCCGCGGCGAATAGCTGAACACGCGGAACCACTCGATGCGGTCACCGCTGTAGCGGGCGACCCCGTAGACCCACCCCTTGCCGGAGACGTCGGGCTCCTCGGCCACGCCCCAGCGCAGGCTGCAGTCGAAGGTGCCGCCGGAGCGCTGGATCAGTCTGCGGCGCAGCCCGAACACGAACAGCCCGATCACCACCAGGGCTACGACCAGGCCGCTCACAAGCAGAGCGAGGAGCATCTTCACCGACCTCCTCGCTCATCGAAAACCGCACAAACAAAAAGTACGTACATCGCCTCAGCCGCGACCCGCTCCGGAAAATTCCGGAACGGACCGCGGCTGAGGTTTCAAACTCTTCGGTACGGGGCTCAGTGCCCCGCGACCGCGCGCAGCCGGACATCGGCGCGACGTTCGGCGGCCGCGTCAGCGTCCGCCTTCGCGCGCTCCAGTGCCCGCTCCGCCCGCTGGACGTCGATCTCGTCCGCGAGCTCGGCGATCTCGGCCAGCAGGGACAGCTTGTTGTCCGCGAACGAGATGAAACCGCCGTGCACCGCGGCGACGACCGTGCCGCCCTCGCTGGTACGGATGGTCACCGGGCCCGATTCCAGCACACCGAGAAGCGGCTGGTGACCGGGCATGACGCCGATGTCGCCGGACGTGGTGCGGGCGACGACCAGGGTGGCCTCGCCGGACCAGACATTGCGGTCCGCCGCGACCATCTCGACGTGCAGCTCAGCAGCCAAGGTGGCTCCTCGGGTCACCACCCGGCGGGTCCGCCGGGTGTTGGGTCAAATTCTAATGGGCGTGGAGAGAGGGGCGGGACACACCCGCCCCTCTCCTGGGGGCATCAGGAGACGCCCAGCTCCTTGGCGTTGGCCTTCAGGTCCTCGATGCCACCGCACATGAAGAACGCCTGCTCGGGGAAGTGGTCGTACTCACCGTCGCAGATCGCGTTGAACGCGGCGATCGACTCGTCGAGCGGAACGTCCGAACCGTCCACGCCGGTGAACTGCTTGGCGACGTGGGTGTTCTGCGACAGGAAGCGCTCGACGCGACGGGCACGGTGGACAACGAGCTTGTCCTCCTCGCCCAGCTCGTCGATACCGAGGATCGCGATGATGTCCTGGAGGTCCTTGTACTTCTGCAGGATCCCCTTGACGCGCATGGCCGCGTTGTAGTGGTCCGCCGCGATGTAGCGGGGGTCCAGGATCCGGGACGTGGAGTCCAGCGGGTCCACGGCCGGGTAGATGCCCTTCTCGGAGATCGGACGGGAGAGAACCGTCGTCGCGTCGAGGTGGGCGAAGGTGGTCGCCGGCGCCGGGTCGGTGAGGTCGTCGGCGGGGACGTAGATCGCCTGCATGGAGGTGATCGAGTGACCACGGGTCGAGGTGATGCGCTCCTGGAGGAGACCCATCTCGTCGGCCAGGTTCGGCTGGTAACCCACCGCGGAGGGCATACGGCCGAGCAGGGTCGACACCTCGGAACCGGCCTGGGTGTACCGGAAGATGTTGTCGATGAAGAAGAGGACGTCCTGCTTCTGCACATCGCGGAAGTACTCCGCCATGGTCAGACCGGCCAGGGCGACGCGCAGACGGGTGCCCGGGGGCTCGTCCATCTGGCCGAAGACCAGCGCGGTCTTGTCCAGAACGCCGGAGTCCGACATCTCCTCGATGAGGTCGTTGCCCTCACGGGTACGCTCACCGACACCCGCGAACACCGACACACCGTCGTGGTTGTTGGCGACGCGGTAGATCATTTCCTGGATCAGAACGGTCTTGCCGACACCGGCACCACCGAACAGACCGATCTTTCCACCCTTGACGTACGGGGTGAGGAGGTCGATGACCTTGACGCCGGTCTCGAACATCTCGGTCTTCGACTCGAGCTCGTCGAAGTTCGGCGCCTTGCGGTGGATCGCCCAGCGCTCGGTGACCTCGGCGTTGGCCTCCGGGTAGTTCAGCACCTCACCGAGGGTGTTGAACACCTTGCCCTTGGTGAAGTCACCGACGGGGACGGTGATGCCCTCGCCCGTGTCGGTCACCGGGGCCTGGCGGACCAGGCCGTCGGTGGGCTGCATGGAGATCGTGCGGACCATGCCGTCACCCAGGTGCTGGGCGACCTCGAGGGTCAGCGTCTTGAGCGCGCCCTCCTCGGCCGGGTCGGCGACCTGGACCTTCAGCGCGTTGTAGATGTCGGGCATCGCGTCGACGGGGAACTCCACGTCGACGACCGGGCCGATGACCCGGGCGATGCGGCCCGTGGCAGCGGCCGTCTCAACAGAGGTCGTCATTACTTGTCACTCCCCGCGGTCGCGTCGGCCATGGCGCTCGCGCCACCGACGATCTCGCTGATTTCCTGGGTGATTTCGGCCTGGCGGGCCGCGTTGGCAAGCCGGGAGAGGCTCTTGATGAGCTCACCGGCGTTGTCGGTCGCCGACTTCATCGCGCGGCGGCGGGCGGCGTGCTCGGAAGCGGCCGACTGCAGCAGTGCGTTGTAGATGCGGCTCTCGACGTAGCGCGGCAGCAGGGCGTCGAGGACGTCCTCCGCCGACGGCTCGAACTCGAACAGCGGAAGGATCTCGCCCTTCGCGCCGTCCTCCTCCACAGCCTTCTCGAGGCTGAGCGGCAGCATCCGGCCGTCCACCGCGTTCTGCGTCATCATCGACACGAATTCCGTGAAGACGATGTGCAGTTCGTCGACGCCGCCGTCGGCCGTCTCCTTCTGGATGGCCTCGATCAGCGGCTCCGCGACGCGCTTGGCGTCGGCGTAGGCCGGGCTGTCGGTGAAGCCGGTCCAGGAGTCCGTGACCTTGCGCTCACGGAAGCCGTAGTAGGCGACGCCCTTGCGGCCGACGATGTAGCTGTCGACCTCCTTGCCCTCAGCCCGCAGCCGCTCGGTGAGCCGGTCGGCCTGCTTGATGGCGTTCGAGGAGTAGCCGCCGGCCAGACCGCGGTCGCTCGTGATGAGCAGGACCGCGGCGCGGGTCGGCGCCTCGACCTCGGTGGTCAGGGCGTGCTTGGTGTTCGAGCCGGTCGCCACCGCGGTCACCGCACGGGTGAGCTCGGTCGCGTACGGCATCGACGCCGCCACCTTGCGCTGCGCCTTGACGATGCGCGAGGCGGCGATCATCTCCATCGCCTTGGTGATCTTCTTGGTCGCCGTGATGGCACGGATGCGACGCTTGTAGACCCGGAGCTGCGCTCCCATGAGTCAGGTCCCTTCCGTCGTCACTTGGAGACGTTGACGGCCGGGACGTCCTCGCCCAGGAGCTTTCCGTCCGAGGTCTCGAACTGGCGCTTGAAGGCGGCGATCGCGTCGGCGATCGAGCCCAGCGTGTCGTCGGACATCTTGCCGCCGTCGGCGATGGAGGTCAGGAGGTCCTTGCGCTCGCGGCGCAGGTGCTCCAGCAGCTCCGACTCGAAGCGACGGATGTCCTCGACCGGGACGTCGTCCATCTTGCCGGTGGTGCCGGCCCAGACGGAGACGACCTGCTCCTCGACGGGCATCGGCTGGTACTGGCCCTGCTTCAGCAGCTCGACCATGCGCTTGCCGCGCTCCAGCGAGGCCTTCGACGCGGCGTCCAGGTCGGAACCGAAGGCGGCGAACGCCTCCAGCTCGCGGTACTGGGCCAGGTCGACGCGAAGACGGCCGGAGACCTGCTTCATCGCCTTGTGCTGGGCGGAGCCACCGACGCGGGAGACCGAGATACCGACGTTCAGGGCCGGACGCTGGCCGGCGTTGAACAGGTCGGACTCCAGGAAGCACTGGCCGTCGGTGATGGAGATGACGTTGGTCGGGATGAACGCCGAGACGTCGTTCGCCTTGGTCTCGACGATCGGCAGACCGGTCATCGAGCCGGCACCCATGTCGTCGGAGAGCTTCGCGCAGCGCTCGAGCAGACGGGAGTGCAGGTAGAAGACGTCACCCGGGTAGGCCTCACGGCCCGGCGGGCGGCGCAGCAGCAGCGACACGGCGCGGTAGGCGTCGGCCTGCTTCGACAGGTCGTCGAAGATGATCAGGACGTGCTTGCCGGCGTACATCCAGTGCTGGCCGATGGCGGAACCGGTGTACGGCGCCAGGTACTTGAAGCCGGCCGGGTCGGACGCCGGGGCGGCGACGATCGTCGTGTACTCGAGCGCGCCGGCCTCTTCCAGGGCGCCGCGCACGGACGCGATGGTCGAGCCCTTCTGGCCGATGGCGACGTAGATGCAGCGGACCTGCTTGTTCACGTCGCCCGAGCGCCAGTTGTCGCGCTGGTTGATGATCGTGTCGACGGCCAGGGCGGTCTTGCCGGTCTGGCGGTCGCCGATGATCAGCTGACGCTGGCCGCGGCCGATCGGCACCATCGCGTCGACGGCCTTGTAGCCGGTCTGCATGGGCTCGTGCACCGACTTACGGACCATGACGCCCGGGGCCTGCAGCTCGAGGGCGCGGCGGCCCTCGGTCGCGATCTCGCCGAGGCCGTCGATCGGGTTGCCGAGCGGGTCGACAACGCGGCCGAGGTAGCCCTCGCCGACACCTACGGAGAGAACCTCACCGGTGCGCTGCACCGGCTGGCCCTCCTCGATACCGCTGAACTCGCCGAGGACGATCGCACCGATCTCGCGCTCCTCGAGGTTGAGGGCGAGACCGAGGGTGCCGTCCTCGAACTTCAGCAGCTCGTTCGCCATGGCGGAGGGCAGGCCCTCCACCTTCGCGATGCCGTCGCCGGCAACGCTGACCGTTCCGACCTCCTCGCGCGAGGCCGCGTCCGGCTGGTACGACTGGACAAAGGTCTCCAGTGCGTCCCGGATCTCCTCCGGCCGGATCGTGAGCTCCGCCATCTGGGTTCCCTGCTCTCCTTGTTGGGCCTGAAGCTTCTTAGGGGTCTGGGGGCGACCCCCAGGAATCTTCTGCAAGTTCTGCACGGCCCAACCGGGCCGCTAGGAATGCTTTGTATCTGTGTGGTGGCGGCTGGTCAGCCGGCCATGCGGCGGGTCGCCTCGGAGAGGCGCTCCGCGATGGTGCCGTCGATGACCTCGTCGCCGACCCGCACCGAGATCCCGCCGAGGACCGCGGGGTCCACGTCGAGGTTCAGGTGCATCTGGCGGCCGTACAGCTTGGCCAGCACCGCGCCGAGACGCTGCTTCTGCACGTCGCTGAGCGGAACCGCGCTGGTCACGGTGGCGACCATGCGGTCACGACGCGCAGCGGCGAGCGTCGAGAGGGACTCGAGTCCCCCCTCAAGGCTACGTCCACGCGGGTGCGTGACGAGACGGATCACCAGGCGCTCGGTGACGGCGTTCACCTTGCCGCCGAGCAGGCTGCGCAGCAGCTCGCTCTTGGCGGAGGCGGTGGCGGCGCGGTCGGTCAGCGCGGCACGCAGCTCGGTGTTCGAGGCGACGATCCGGCCGAACCGGAACAGCTCGTCCTCGACGTTGTCGAGCGCGCCCGCCTGCTGGGCGGCCGTGAGGTCGGCGGTGGCCGCCAGCTCCTCCAGCGCGTCCACCAGGTCGCGGGACTGCGACCAGCGGGACCGGGCCATGCCGGACACCAGGTCGAGGGTTTCCCCGCCCACCTGGCCGGACAGCAGCCGGCCGACCAGCTCGGCCTTGGCCTCGCCGGACTGCGCCGGGTCCGTGATGACCCGACGCAGCGAGACCTCACGGTCGAGCAGCGCGGTGACGGCTGCCAGCTCACCGGCGAGCTTCGCCGCGTCGACGGACGTGTTGTCCGTCAGCGCGTCGAGACGCTCGCGCGCGGAGGCCAGCGCCTCGCGGCTCGCTCCGTTCATCGGGCCGCCTCGGCCTTCTCCTCGAGCTCGCTGAGGAAGCGGTCGATGGTGCGGCTCTGCCGGGCGACGTCCTCGAGGGACTCACCGACGAGCTTGCCGGCCAGGTCGGTGGCGAGCTTGCCCACGTCCTGACGCAGCGCCTGAGAGGCGGCCTTGCGGTCCGCGGCGATCTGGGCGTGACCGGCAGCGATGATCTCCTCACGCTGCCGCTGGCCCTCTGCGCGCAGTTCTTCCTTGAGCGCAGTGCCCTGCTCCAGCGCTTCCTGGCGCAGGCGCGCGGCCTCGTGCCGGGCCTCGGCGAGCTGGGCCTTGTACTGCTCCAGCACGCTCTGAGCCTCGGTCTGAGCGGCCTCAGCCTTCTCGATACCGCCCTCGATGGCCTCGCGACGCTCTTCCAGAACCTTGTTGATGTTCGGAAGGAGCTTCTTCGCGAGGAAACCGAAGACGATGACGAAGGCGATCAGACCGATGACGAGCTCGGGGATCGGCGGGACGAGCGGGTTTTCCGTCTCGGCCGCGAGAACCAGGAGGTTCACATCAGTGCCTTTCGTCTAATCGGACTAGTGGGAGCTGTTCGTCAGCTGTAGACGAACGGCATGACCAGACCGATGAGGGCGAGCGCCTCACAGAAGGCGAAGCCGAGGATCTGGTTGGCGCGGATCAGACCGGCGGCCTCGGGCTGGCGGGCGAGGGCCTGGGTGCCGTTACCGAAGATGATGCCGACGCCGACGCCGGGGCCGATGGCCGCGAGACCGTAACCGACGGAGCTGAGGGAACCGGTGACGCCTTCGGCGGCGGCGAGGATCTGGGACATGCCAGTTCTTCCTTCTCTTTCACGGATCCGGTGGGGGTTGGCCACCGGACGACAAGGGGGTTTGGGGAGGGCCGGACTCAGTGGTGCTCGGCGAGCGCGCCCTGGATGAAGCTGCACGCCAGGAGGACGAAGACGTACGCCTGGACGGCCTGGATGAAGAGCTCGAAGGCGGTCATCACGATCACCATCACGAACGAGACGCCCGCGTAGGCGATGCCGATGCCGTTCAGCAGGTACCAGCTGGCGATCGTGAAGAGCAGCAGCAGGGTGTGACCGGCGAACATGTTCGCGAAGAGTCGGACCGCGTGGGTGAACGGGCGCACCAGGACGTTCGAGAAGAACTCGATGACCATGACCAGCGGCAGCACCCCGCCGAGCGACTTGTCGTAGCCGGTCAGGTTCTTCAGACCGCCGACGAAGCCGTGGCGCTTGAACGTCACCGACATCCAGATGAAGTACACGATCGCGGCGAGGATCGCCGGGTACGCGATGATCGCGGTCACCGGGAACTGGGCGACCGGGACGATCGACCAGACGTTGAGGATCCACACGAAGAAGAACAGCGAGACCATGAAGGGGACGTACTTCTCGCCCTCCTTCTTGCCGAGCGTCTCGTAGACGATGCCGCGGCGCACGAAGTCGTAGCCGGTCTCGGCGACCATCTGGAGCTTGCCGGGGACGACCTTCGGCTTGGCGAAGGCGGCCCAGAAGAAGGCCACGATGATGACCGAGCCCAGGAGGGCCAGCAGCATCGGCTTGTTGAAGTACGTGCTCGTCAGGCCGGGTTCGCCCCACAGCGGCTCGAAGAGGAACGAGTGCAGGCCCGGACCGGGGAAGCCACATCCGGAGAAGATGTGACAGTCGGTCTCGAAAGCGAGGACCTGCGTCGGGTCAGCACTCACCGCGGGCTCCTTCAGCGTGGCGCATAGGTACGGCAACCTCATCGTGTCGGCGCGGCGCACGGCCGCGGTTCGGCACTGGACTGGTGTAACGGGTGTGGGGGCGGCAGTCAGGCATCGAGCCTCGCGATGGAACAGGCGTCAGCTCAGATGCCCGCGCCCGCAGTGCCGCAGTTGGAACCGGACGATAGCAGCATCTCGAACGCACACTTATCCCGGCCCTACCCCTCACGGCTTGGACCCCGGATTTTCGGGCTTTTCCCCCTTGGTCGAGTCCGGCTCGACGTAAAGGATCTTGGCTTTCATGTGAGCACGCGTCTGCGCGCCGATCCACACGAGGGTGGTGACGACGAGCGTGATCGCGAAGGCCCGGGGGTGGAACAGCGTCGTGTTCTTGAACACGGCGAGAAAGACGAAGAGCAGCAGGATCTGAGCGGCGTAGAGCATGAGCCCCATCGCCTGGAACAGGTGCGGCAGGGATTTCGCCGTGCGCTGGAGAACGATGAATCCGAGACCCATGAAGACGATCACCACGGCGGTGGCCACGAGCGACCCGACCGCACCCTTGCCGCCGACGACCAGACCGCTGATGACCGCGGCGATGACGCCGGCGACAGCGGTGGGTACGGCGGTTTGCAGGAGGGATCGGACGTCGTTAGACCGCATGGCGGTTTGCTCCGCGTGGTGGTGGGGGCACGGACTCGTACGGGAACTCGTACGGGGACGAGCGTAAGCCCGGTCCGAGTGATCGCCTCGGGCCGATGGACCGTCGCACTACGGTCCTTCGGCTCTGTCGCCGGGTTTAGTGAACGGTATCACAAACTATTTGATGAGAGCTTTACCTGTGCGGTGTGCTGACTGTCACACATGAGGGCTAATCCGCCCGTGTGTGCAGGACAGGGTGACGGCTTGCCTGGTAAAGGGCGTCCATGTCGGACATGCGCCGGGCGCGTCAGCGCGCCGAACCCGCCTTACGCCGGTCGGGGAAGCGCGAACGGGGGCCTACCGCGGTCGCGCCGTTGACGCCGGACACCCCGGCCGCGATCGGCCGCGCCGGCTCCGGCTCGGTCCCGGCGTCCTCCCGGACCGCCGCCTCCGCCGCGGCCTCCGCCCGACGGGCGTGCCGGTAGCGCGGCGGCACCAGTCCCTCGGCCCAGCGCGGGGCGCGCGGGGTGAACCGCGGCAGCAGCAGCAGGACGAGCCCCAGGGCGCTCAGCGCGGCGATGGAGAGGACGATCCACATCGAGGCGGAGTGCACCGAATAGGCCACCGTCCCGAAGGCGATCAGCCCCGACCAGAAATACATGATGAGTACAGCGCGGCTGTGCGAGTGCCCGAGTTCCAGGAGCCGGTGGTGCAGGTGCCCGCGGTCCGCGGCGAAGGGCGACTGGCCCTTCCAGGTGCGCCGCACGATGGCCAGGAGCAGGTCCGCCATCGGGATCGCGATGATGGTCAGCGGCAGCAGCAGGGGGATGAAGACCGGCAGCATCGCGTGCGTGGCGTTGCGCTCGCCGCCGACGAAGAGGGCCATCGTGTCGGGGTCGACCTGCCCGGTGATCGAGATCGCCGAGGCGGCCAGGACCAGGCCGATCAGCATCGAGCCGGAGTCGCCCATGAAGATCCGCGCGGGGTGCATGTTGTGCGGCAGGAAGCCCAGGCACATGCCCATCAGGATGGCGGCGAAGAGCGTCGCGGGGGCGGCCGCCTCGATGCCGTAGCCGAACCAGATCCGGTAGGCGTAGAGGAAGAACGCGCAGGTGGCGATGCAGACCATGCCCGCCGCCAGGCCGTCGAGCCCGTCGACGAAGTTCACCGCGTTGATGGTGATCACCACCAGCGCCACGGTGAGCAGGGTGCCCTGCCACTGGGTCAGCGCGACGGTGCCGATGCCCGGAACCGGAATCCACAGGATGGTCAGGCCCTGGATGACCATGACCCCCGCGGCGATCATCTGGGCGCCCAGCTTGATCAGCGCGTCGAGCTCGAACTTGTCGTCGAGGACCCCGACCAGCCAGATCAGGGCGGCGCCCGAGAGCAGCGCTCTGGGTTCGTTGGAGCGTTCGAAGACCCCGTTGAGGTTCTGCAGGTGGTCGGCGATCAGCAGGCCCGCGCACAGGCCGCCGAACATGGCGATGCCGCCCAGCCGGGGGGTCGGTTCGCGGTGCACGTCGCGGGCGCGGATCTCCGGCATCGCACCCGCGGCGATGGCGAACTTCCGGACGGGCCCGGTCAGCAGGTAGGTCACCGCGACCGTGACGCAAAGCGTCAGCAGATATTCACGCACTGGCTGCCCCAGATGTATCGCCGGCCATCTCAGCCCCACACATTAGCCGCGATGTACACGGGGACGAGGACGCGCGGAGTCCCCGTTCCGGTTGCACTACGGGACGCTCGTCCCGGTTACTCCCCGTAGGGGGGAAATCGTCCGACCAGTTCGGCGACCTCGGCACGTGTTCCGGCCACGTCCCCGCCGCTCAGTGCGGCCGTGAACAGCTCGGCGATCCGGGCCATCTCCGGCTCCCCCATCCCCTGCGTGGTCACCGCCGCGGTCCCCAGGCGGATCCCGCGCTGGTCCCCGTACGGCAGGGCGCAGGTCTCCAGGACGATCCCGGCGGCGGCCAGCCGGCCGCGCGCGGCCGGGCCGTCGGTGCCGAGGGGGGCGGGGTCGGCGCTGATCAGATGGGTGTCGGTGCCGCCGGTGGTGACGGCCAGGCCGTGCGCCCGCAGGGCCCCGGCGAGCGCCCGGGCGTTGGCCACGACCTTGTGGGCGTACCGGGTGAAGCCCGGGCCGGCCGCCTCCCCGAAGGCCACCGCCTTGGCGGCGATGGTGTGCATCTGGGCGCCGCCCTGGGTGAAGGGGAACACCGCCCGGTCGACGCGCTCGGCGAACTCGGCCCCGCACAGCACCATTCCGCCGCGCGGGCCGCGGAGCACCTTGTGGGTGGTCGCGCAGACCAGGTCCGCGTAGGGCACGGGGCTGGGCGCCGCCCCTCCGGCCACCAGCCCGATGGGATGGGCGGCGTCGGCGATCAGGTAGGCCCCGACCTCGTCGGCGATCTCCCGGAAGGCCGAGTACTCCAGGTGCCGGGGGTAGGAGATGGACCCGCACACGATGGCCTTGGGCCGGTGCGTCCGGGCCAGCCGCTGCACCTGCTCGTAGTCGACGAGTCCGGTCCCGGCGTCGAGCCCGTACCCCACGAAGTGGAACCACCGCCCGGAGAAGTTGGCGGGCGAGCCGTGCGTGAGGTGCCCGCCGTACGCGAGGCCCATCGCCAGGACGGTGTCCCCGGGCCGCAGCAGCGCGGCGTACGCGGCGAGGACGGCGGAGGAACCCGAATGCGGCTGCACGTTCGCGTGCTCGACCCCGAACAGCGCCCTGGCCCGCTCCTGCGCCACCCGTTCGGCCAGGTCCGCGTACTCGCAGCCGCCGTGGTGGCGGGCGCCCGGGTATCCCTCGGCGTACTTGTTGGCGAGCGGGGAACCCAGCGCGGCGAGCACGGCGGCGGAGGTGAAGTTCTCGGCGGCGCTCATCTGCAGCGTGGTGGCCTGCCGCTGCCGCTCCCCTTCGAGGATGTCGGCCATCTGCGGGTCCTGGGCCCGCAGCACGTCCGTGGCCCGCTCAGTGGTGACGCTCATGGCGCGACTCCCGCGCAGTGGGGGTACCGGTACCAGCCACTGTAGGCCGGGCACCGCGTTCACGCCCTGCGAGCCGCCCCGCCGCAGCCGCCGCGCGGGGCGCCCGCCGGCCCGGCGGTCCTGAGCGCCGCCCGGAGGGTCAGCGCGGCCCGGCCACGCCCGTCAGCGCGGTGACGACGGGGTCCAGCGCCTGGTTGATCTCATCGCCGACGGAGCGGAAGAACGTGATCGGCGACCCGTACGGGTCGTACACCTCGTCGGCGTCGGCGGAGGGCGCCAGCAGCCACCCGCGCAGCGCGGCGGCGGCCCGCACCAGCGCCCGGGCCCGCTCGGCCATCCCGTCGTCGAGCGGCGGCAGCGTCGCCGGGTCTATGGCCCGCACCAGCCGCGTGAACTCCTTCAGCGTGAAGGTCCGCAGCCCCGCCGAGTGCCCCATGGAGATGACCTGGGCCCGGTGGTCGCGGGTGGCGGTCAGCACCAGGTCGGCCCGTATGACGTGCTCGTCGAGCAGCTCGCGCCCGGTGAACCCCGACGCGTCCGCGCCGAAGTCCTCCAGCACGGCCGCCGCGTTGGCCTCCATCGGCGCGCCCTCGTGGCCCCAGGTGCCCGCGCTCTCCACGATCAGGTCACCGGTGGCCAGCCCCAGCGCGCCCAGCCGGTGCGCCAGCGCGTGCCGCGTCAGCCGCTCGGTGATGGGCGAGCGGCACACGTTCCCGGTGCTGACGTGGAGTATGCGGAAGGTGTCTCCCTTGGCTATGCCACGCCCCTGAGGGCTCACGGAGCCACCTCGAGGTCGGGTACGACCTCCCGCAGCTGCTCGGCGGTCAGCGCGCCCTCGCGCAGCAGCACGGGAACCTTCCCCGTGACGTCGACGATCGACGACGGCAGGGTGCTCGGGGTCGGCCCGCCGTCCAGGTAGACGGAGACGGAGTCGCCCAGCATGGCGCGCGCCGCGTCGCAGTCCTCCGGTGCCGGGTGCCCGGACAGGTTCGCCGAGGACACCGCCATCGGGCCGACCTCGGTCAGCAGCTCGATCGCGACGGGGTGCAGGGGCATGCGCACGGCCACGGTCCCGCGGGTCTCCCCCAGGTCCCAGGCCAGCGACGGCTGGTGCTTGGCGACGAGCGTGAGCCCGCCCGGCCAGAAGGCGTCGACGAGCTCCCACGCCTGCTCGGAGAAGTCCGTGACGAGGCCGTGCAGGGTGTTCGGGGAGCCGATGAGCACCGGGGTGGGCATGCTGCGGCCGCGGCCCTTGGCGGCGAGCAGGTCGCCGACGGCCTCGCTGCTGAAGGCGTCCGCGCCGATCCCGTACAGGGTGTCGGTGGGCAGCACGACGAGCTCCCCGCGGCGTACGGCGGAGGCCGCTTCGCGCAGGCCCGTCTTGCGGTCCGTCGCGTCGTTGCAGTCGTATCGCCGGGCCATCAGCGGGCCTCCTCGTGCAGCGGGGTGGTGTCGTGGGCGATCGGGGTCGTGGGCGTCACGGCATGGCCTTGCGGGCGGTCGCGAAGCGCGGGCGGTTGTTGAGGTCGGGGTGGTCGGCGGCGTCGGCCCAGCCCCGCTCGTCGGCGAAGATCCACGGCACCTGGCCGCCCTGGGTGTCCGCGTGCTCGATCACGACGATGCCGCCGGGCCGCAGCAGCCGGTGGGCGGTGCGCTCGATCCCGCGGATGGTGTCGAGGCCGTCCTCGCCGGAGAACAGGGCCATCTCGGGGTCGTGGTCGCGGGCCTCGGGGGCCACGTACTCCCACTCGGTGAGCGGGATGTACGGCGGGTTGGAGATGACGAGGTCGACCTGGCCGTCCAGCTCGGGCAGCGCGGTCAGGGCGTCGCCCTGGTGCACGGTGACCCGGGAGCCCTCGGCGTTCTTGCGGGTCCAGCGCAGGGCGTCCTCGGACAGCTCCACGGCGTGCACGCGCGAGCGCGGCACCTCCTGGGCCATGGCGAGCGCGATGGCGCCGGAGCCGGTGCACAGGTCCACGATCAGCGGCTCGACCACGTCCATGGCCCGGACGGCCTGTATGGCCCAGTCCACGACCGACTCGGTCTCGGGCCGGGGCACGAACACCCCGGGGCCGACCTGGAGCTCCAGGTAGCGGAAGAAGGCCCGGCCGGTGATGTGCTGGAGCGGCTCGCGCGCCTCGCGGCGGGCGACGGCCTCCCAGTAGCGGGCGTCGAAGTCCGCGTCCTTGACGTGGTGCAGTTCCCCCCGCTTGACGCCGTGCACGAAGGCCGCGAGCTCCTCCGCGTCGAAACGCGGTGAGGGCACGCCGGCGGCGGCCAGCCGCTGGGTGGCCTGGGCCACCTCGGCAAGCAGCAAGTTCACGCTGGTCCTCCGGGCTGCTGTCGTACGGGGGGGGTGGTGCGAGGGTCAGTGCGCGGCCGCGAGCTTCGCCGCGGAGTCGGTGTCGACGCAGGCCTGGATGACCGAGTCGAGGTCGCCGTCGAGCACCTGGTCCAGGTTGTACGCCTTGAAACCGGTGCGGTGGTCCGAGATGCGGTTCTCCGGGAAGTTGTACGTACGGATCTTCTCGGAGCGGTCCACGGTGCGCACCTGGCTGCGGCGCACGTCGGAGGCCTCCTGCTCGGCGGCTTCCTGGGCGGCGGCCAGCAGGCGCGAACGCAGGATGCGCATGGCCTGCTCCTTGTTCTGGAGCTGGCTCTTCTCGTTCTGGCAGGAGGCGACCACACCGGTCGGGAGGTGCGTGATGCGCACGGCCGAGTCGGTGGTGTTGACGGACTGGCCGCCGGGGCCGGAGGAGCGGTAGACGTCGATGCGCAGGTCGTTCGGGTTGATCTCGACCTCGACCTCCTCGGCCTCCGGGGTGACGAGCACGCCGGCGGCGGAGGTGTGGATGCGGCCCTGGGACTCGGTGGCCGGGACGCGCTGGACGCGGTGGACGCCGCCCTCGTACTTCATCCGGGCCCACACGCCCTGGCCGGGCTCGGTGGCGCCGTTGCCGCCCTTGGTGCGGACGGAGACCTGGACGTCCTTGTAGCCGCCGAGCTCGGACTCGGTGGAGTCGATGATCTCGGTCTTCCAGCCGACGCGCTCGGCGTAGCGCAGGTACATGCGCAGCAGGTCGCCCGCGAACAGGGCGGACTCGTCGCCGCCGGCGCCGGCCTTGATCTCCAGGAGCACGTCCTTGTCGTCGCTGGGGTCGCGCGGGACGAGCAGCAGGCGGAGCTTCTCGGTGAGCTCCTCGCGCTGCGCGCTCAGCTCCTTGACCTCGGCGGCGAAGTCGGGGTCGTCGGCCGCCAGCTCCTTGGCCGTCTCGATGTCCTCGGCCGACTGCTTCCACGCACGGAAGGTCGCCACGATCGGGGTCAGCTCCGCGTAGCGCTTGTTCAGCTTGCGGGCGTTCGCCTGATCGGAGTGGACCGAAGGGTCGGCGAGCTTCGTCTCGAGGTCGGCGTGCTCGCCGACCAGTTCCTCGACCGCTTCGAACATCGGATGCTCCTGGGGTGAAAAAGTCAAAAGTGGGCTGGGCTGTCGATACGACGACAAAGGCGCCGGTCCGGCCGCCCCCGCGTGGTCAGGGGGCGGCCGGTGACCGGCGCCTGGGTCGCGCTACTTCTTGGCCGCACCCTTGCCGAAGCGGGCCTCGAAGCGGGCCACACGGCCACCGGTGTCGAGGATCTTCTGCTTGCCCGTGTAGAACGGGTGGCACTCGGAGCAGACCTCGGCACGGATGGTGCCCTCGGTCAGGGTGCTACGGGTGGTGAACGACGCGCCACAGGTGCAGCTGACCTGGGTCTCGACGTACTCGGGGTGAACATCGCGCTTCAAGGTGTCTCCTAGATTCGGGAGGGCGCCGGGTCGCAGGAGCCGAATTGCGCACTGCGTGAACCGGGGCCGACAGACCAGTCTGCCAGGACCGGGCCGCCTGTCAAAATTCTCGGAACGCTCCCCTCAACGGGGTGGGGCCGGCATCTATTCCGCCCCCGCCGGAGGAGCCGGCTACTGCACGATCGAGCCGGCGGTGCTCTTGTCGCCGTTGGAGTGCTCGGTGGCCGCGGCGGGGATGGGCTGGTCGGCCAGCAGGGCGTCCCAGACCATCTTCGAGTCCTTGGCCAGGAGCGCGACGCGGTCCTTGTCGAGCGGGTCCTGGGTCACCGGGACGGTGATCATGTGCATGTTCTCGGCACTGATCCCCTGGAGCCCCTGGGCGAAGCTCGCGAGGGACTTCACGTCGCCGAGGGCCTTGTCGGTGGTGATCGCCTTGGTGGCGGAGTCGGCGAGGCCGTAGAGCTTCTTCGGGCTGTCGAAGACGCCGACGCCCTTGACCTGCTTGATCAGCGCCTTGATGAAGGCCTGCTGCAGCTGTATTCGGCCCAGGTCGCCGCCGTCGCCGACGGTCTTGCGCGTGCGGACGAGGCCGAGGGACTGCTCGCCGTTGAGCTTGTGGGAGCCGGCCGGCAGGTCGAGGTGGCTGCCGTAGTCCTTGATCGGCTTGGTGGTCGTGAGCTCGACCCCGCCGAGGTTGTCGATGATGTTCTTGAAGCCGGTGAAGTCGACCTCGATGTAGTGGTCCATGCGGATCCCCGACATCGCCTCGACGGTCTTCACGGCGCAGGCGGCCCCGCCGATGGTGAAGGCCTCGTTGAACTGCGCGCGCTGCCGGGGGGCGCTGGTCTTCCCCTTGGCCATGGGGCAGGCGGGCCGCGGGAGCATCGTGTCCCGCGGGATCGACACCACGCTGGCCTGCTTGTGGCCCTGGTAGAGGTGGATGATCATCGCCGTGTCGGAGCGGGCCGAGCCGCCGTCGTCCGCGCCGTACTCGCTGTTCGCCCCGTCGCGGGAGTCGGAGCCGAGGACCAGGATGTCCATCGAGCCGTTGTCGACGTTCGGCGGGCGGTCCTTGCCCAGGGCCTGGTCGATGTCGACGCTGTGCAGGTTGCCGTTGAGCTTGAAGTAGAACCAGCCGAGGCTGCCGCCGCCCAGCAGGACCACGCCGGCGGCGGTCCAGGCGGCCACTCTGAGCCCCTTGCGGCGCCGGGGCTGCCCCCTGCGCCGTCCCCCGCGCGCGGCCCGGCGGCCGCCGCCCCTGCTGTCCTCGCTCATGCTCTCCTCAGTCCTGGCTCCGTTGCCCGTCTTCCCTCACTCAGACGGACGAACGCATTCCAGGGTTCCACGGCTTTCCCTGCGAGCCGCACGCCTGTGGCGAAGGTCGCACCACGCGCGACCGCCCCCGCCGCGGGTGCGGCGGGGGCGGTCGCGTCGTGCGGGCGGCCCGGTCAGTCGTCGTTCTTGCCGGCCGGGGTCGTCTTGGCGATCTGCATCAGGAACTCGGCGTTCGACTTCGTCTGCTTCATCTTGTCGAGCAGCAGCTCGATCGCCTGCTGCGAGTCGAGCGCGTGCAGCACCCGGCGCAGCTTCCAGACGATGGCGAGCTCCTCGCTGTTGAGGAGGATCTCCTCCTTGCGCGTACCCGACGGGTCGACGTCGACGGCCGGGAAGATGCGCTTGTCGGCGAGCTTGCGGTCGAGCTTGAGCTCCATGTTGCCGGTGCCCTTGAACTCCTCGAAGATCACCTCGTCCATGCGCGAGCCCGTGTCGACGAGCGCGGTGGCCAGGATGGTCAGCGAGCCGCCGTCCTCGATGTTGCGCGCGGCACCGAAGAAGCGCTTCGGCGGGTAGAGCGCGGTCGAGTCGACACCACCGGACAGGATGCGGCCGGAGGCGGGCGCCGCGAGGTTGTACGCGCGGCCCAGACGGGTGATGGAGTCCAGCAGGACGACCACGTCGTGACCCAGCTCGACGAGGCGCTTGGCGCGCTCGATGGCCAGCTCGGCGACCGTGGTGTGGTCCTCGGCCGGGCGGTCGAAGGTCGAGGAGATGACCTCGCCCTTGACCGACCGCTGCATGTCGGTGACCTCTTCCGGACGCTCGTCGACCAGGACGACCATCAGGTGGCACTCGGGGTTGTTGGTGGTGATCGCGTTGGCGATCGCCTGCATGATCATGGTCTTGCCGGTCTTCGGCGGGGCCACGATCAGGCCGCGCTGGCCCTTTCCGATCGGCGACACGAGGTCGATGATGCGGGTGGTCAGCACCCCCGGGTCGGTCTCCAGGCGGAGCCGGTCCTGCGGGTAGAGCGGGGTCAGCTTCTGGAACTCCGGGCGGCCGCGGCCCGATTCGGGCGACATGCCGTTGACGGAGTCCAGGCGCACCAGCGCGTTGAACTTCTCGCGGCGCTCGCCGTCCTTGGGCTGGCGCACGGCGCCGGTGGTGTGGTCGCCCTTGCGCAGGCCGGCCTTGCGGACCTGGGCGAGGGAGACGTACACGTCGTTCGGGCCGGGCAGGTAGCCGGAGGTCCGGATGAACGCGTAGTTGTCGAGGATGTCGAGGATGCCCGCGACGGGGATCAGGACGTCGTCGTCGGCGACCTGCGGCTCGCCCGGGGCGAACTCGTCACGGCCACGGCGGCCACGGCGGTCGCGGTAGCGGCCGCGCCGGCCGCGCCGGCCGTCCTCGCCGTCGAAGTCGTCCTGCGGACCGTTGTCCTGGCGGCCCTGCTGGCCGCGGCCGCCGCCCTGCTGCTGGCGGTCGGCGCGGTCCTGGCGGTCGGCGCGGTCCTGGCGGCCGCCCTGCTGCTGGGCCTGGCCGCCCTGCTGCTGGCCGCCCTGCTCGTCGGCCTTGGCACCGCGGTCGCGGCGGCCCTGGCGCTCACCGCGCTCACCGCGCTCGCCGCGGTCGCGGCGGTCACGGCGGCTGCGGCCCTCGCCGGCCTCCTGGGCGGGGGCCTGGCCCTGGCCCTGGGCGGACACGGCCACGGCCTGCTCCGCCTTGGCCTCGGCCTGCGGGGCGGCCGCGGGGGCCTCGGTCTTCTGCTCGACCTGCACGACGGCGGGGGCCGAGGACTCGGGGCTGCCCGAGGGGGCGGTGGCGCGGCGGCGGCGGCGCTCGCCGGCCGGGGCGTCCTCGCTGATCGGCTGGCCCGGGATCTCGATCTGGGCCTGTGCGGCGGGCTTCTCGGCGGGCGCCGCGGCGGCCGCCTCACCCGTACGGGCCTTGCTGGTGGCGCGGCGCTTCGGCTTGGCCTCGGCGGCGTCGGCGGCGGGGGCCGCGGCCTTGGGGGCGCTGCCGCCCTGCGCCTCCTTGATGACCTCGATCAGCTGGCTCTTGCGCATGCGCGCGGTGCCCCTGATACCGAGGCCCGACGCGACCTGCTGCAGCTCGGCCAGGACCATGCCCTCGAGGCCGGTGCCGGAGCGGCGGCGCCGGGTGGCGGTGGCAGCTGCGGCGCCCGCGGCGGGGGCACTGGTGTCGACGTTGGTGTCGGCAGCGCCCATCAGATCGGTGGTGTCGCTCACGAAGGGTCCTTCCCTGGAGCGGACGTCGGCCTGTCTGGCTCGGCGACCGGTTGTGCTGTCCGACAACAGTCCTAGGTGTGTGGACCGTGCCGGGGCGGTGGTCCGCCGGTAGAACGGCGGAGAGAGAAACGTGCGTGGTTCCGGCGAGAAGCCCCCGAGCTGGAAGCGTGGGAATGTCACGCCGATTCCGGAGCGTGCCCGAAACTGCTGGCAGCGATCAAAGCAGTCGGGGAGGCTCCCGGAAGAAAGGTGGTCCCGGATGGGGACACTGAGCACCGAGCCATGGCGGCTTCGGTTGCGTACTTGAGATTAACACTACCGGATCCAACAGACATTCCCCCTCTCAATCACCGGCAATCGCCCTCCGCGGGCGGGCGGCCTGCCCGGCCGCCCGCCTCGGCGGGCCCCACTTCCCAGCACCCGGGGTGCTAGGACACGGGCTGACCGCCCTGGGCGCCCAGCGGAAGGACGCTCGCTCCCGCGGCGTCGAGGGCCAGCCGGTTCGCGGCCCACCCCTCGCCCGCGAGCTGCGCGACCTTGTCGGCCGCGTCGTTGTCGACCAGCGCGAGGACCGTGGGGCCCGCGCCGGAGATGACCGCGGGGATGCCGTCCGCCCGCAGCCGGTTGACGAGTCCCACGCTCTCCGGCATCGCCGGGGAGCGGTACTCCTGGTGCAGCCGGTCCTCGGTGGCGGGCAGCAGGAACTCGGGACGCCTGGTCATGGCCTCCACGAGCAGGCCCGCGCGCCCCGCGTTCACGGCGGCGTCCACGTGCGGGACGGAGCGCGGCAGCAGGCCGCGCGCGGTCTCGGTCAGGACCGGCTTCGACGGCACGAAGACCACCGGAACGATGGAATCGGCGGGGTCCATACGGATCGCCTTCGCACTGCCCCCCTCCATCCAGGCGAGGGTGAAACCGCCGAGCAGGCAGGCCGCGACGTTGTCCGGGTGGCCCTCGATCTCGGTGGCGAGCTCCAGCAGCGCCGTGTCGTCGAGCCTGGCCTCTCCGCCTATGGTCACGGCGCGCGCGGCGACGATGCCGGCGCAGATCGCGGCCGAGGAGGAGCCGAGGCCCCGCCCGTGCGGGATGCGGTTGGCGCAGACGACCTCCAGGCCCCGCGGCTGTCCGCCCAGCAGGTCGAAGGCGGTGCGCATGGAGCGTACGAGGAGGTGGCTCTCGTCGCGCGGGAGGGTGTCGGCACCCTCACCCGCGATGTCGATGTTCAGGCCGGAGTCGGCGACGCGGACGACCACGTCGTCGTAGAGCCCCAGGGCCAGGCCGAGGGCGTCGAAGCCGGGGCCGAGGTTGGCACTGCTGGCGGGCACGCGCACTCGTACGGCGGCGGCGCGGAACGCTGGACCTGCCATCGGTCGATGACACTCCTTGTGACTGTGCGGGATCCGGCGGGCTGTGCGGGATCTTCGCTGCGAAATGTACTGGAGAACGTACGACACCCGAAGGCCCTCGGGGCAGCACCGCGGTCATATGCGCGGTGGCGGATGTAAGTACAGCGTATCGAAGGAAGGTTCTCCCGCGACATAGGGCGCACAGGAGGCGCACGATGCGTGTCGGCGTCTTCCGGTCGATTCCGCTGAATTGCCGTGGACTTCCGGTGTCGTACGGCCCGGGTCGCCGGATTCCGGAAGGTTTCCGGAATCCGGCAATCGGGTCAGGGGCCGCGGGTGCGGCCGGGGGCCCGGACGGGCCCGGGGTCAGACCAGGCCGAGGCGGACGGCGGCGGCCTCGGCGTCCACCGGGACGGTGACGGGCTGCGGCGCACCGGCGACCGCCCAGTCGGGGTCCTTCAGGCCGTTGCCGGTGACGGTGCACACGATCTTCTGGCCGGGGTCTACCAGGCCCAGCTCGGCGGCCTTGAGCAGGCCGGCCACGGAGGCGGCCGAGGCGGGCTCGACGAAGACGCCCTCCTGGGAGGCCAACAGACGGTAGGCGGCCAGGATCTGGCGGTCCGTCACCTCGTCGATGAAACCGCCCGACTCCTCCTTCGCGGCGAGCGCGTGGTCCCAGGAGGCCGGGTTGCCGATGCGGATCGCGGTGGCGATGGTGTGCGGCTCCTTGACGACCTCGCCGCGCACGATGGGCGCCGAGCCGGAGGCCTGGAAACCCCAGACGCGGGGCGTACGGGAGGCCAGGCCGTCGGCCTTGTACTCCTTGAAGCCCTTCCAGTACGCGGTGATGTTGCCGGCGTTGCCGACGGGCAGCACGTGGATGTCGGGGGCGTCGCCGAGCGCGTCGACGATCTCGAACGCGGCCGTCTTCTGGCCCTCGATGCGCACCGGGTTGACGGAATTGACCAGCGCGACCGGGTAGTTGTCGGACAGCGCGCGGGCCAGGTCCAGGCAGTCGTCGAAGTTGCCGTCAACCTGCAGGATCTTGGCGCCGTGCACGAGGGCCTGGCCCATCTTGCCGAGCGCGATCTTGCCGCGCGGCACGAGGACCGCCGACACCATGCCGGCGCGCACCGCGTACGCGGCGGCGGAGGCGGAGGTGTTGCCCGTGGAGGCGCAGATCACGGCCTTGGCGCCGTCCTCCTTGGCCTTGGTGATGGCCATGGTCATGCCGCGGTCCTTGAAGGACCCGGTGGGGTTCGCGCCCTCGACCTTGAGGTGCACCTCGCAGCCGGTGCGCTCGGAGAGCACCTGGGCGGGAACGAGGGGAGTGCCACCCTCCCGGAGCGTGACCACGGGGGTCGTCTCGGTGACCGGCAGGCGGTCCCGGTACTCCTCGATGATGCCGCGCCACTGGTGGGTGCGATTGCTGCTCATGGGTCCTTACTCCCCTTCAACACGCATGATGCTGGCGACACCG
Organism: Streptomyces sp. NPDC093801; assembly: GCF_040701585.1. Lineage (NCBI taxonomy): Bacteria > Bacillati > Actinomycetota > Actinomycetes > Kitasatosporales > Streptomycetaceae > Streptomyces > Streptomyces sp. NPDC093801. The sequence goes on from NZ_JBFBDP010000012.1 coordinate 207,207, forward strand.
CGCACGGTGTCCAGCTTCCGCAGCGCCTCGACGGTCCCGGAGAGGGCGGCGTCGGGTGCGCGGTGGGTGACGACGACGAGGGAGGCCTCACCGTCCTTGCCCTGCTGCCTGACGGTGTCGATCGACACGCCGTGCTCCGCGAAGGTGGTCGCCACCTGGGCGAGGACGCCCGGCTTGTCCGCCACATCGAGGCTGATGTGGTAGCGGGTGACGACGTCCCCCATGGGGCTGACGGGCAGCTGGGTGTACGCCGACTCGCCGGGCCCCGTTGCCTCGGCGAGCTTGTTGCGGCAGACGGCGACGAGGTCGCCGAGGACCGCGGACGCGGTCGGCGAACCGCCCGCGCCGGGCCCGTAGAACATGAGCCGGCCGGCGGCCTCCGCCTCGACGAAGACCGCGTTGTAGGCCTCGCGGACGGAGGCGAGCGGGTGGCTGAGCGGGATCATCGCCGGGTGGACGCGGGCGGTGACGGACTCGCCGTCGGCGGCGCGCTCCAGGATGGCGAGGAGCTTGATGGTGCAGCCCATCCGCTTGGCGGAGGCGAAGTCCGCGGCGCTGACCTCGGTCATGCCCTCGCGGTACACGTCGTCGAGGCGGACGCGGGTGTGGAAGGCGATGCCCGCCAGGATCGCGGCCTTGGCGGCGGCGTCGTAGCCCTCGACGTCGGCGGTCGGGTCGGCCTCGGCGTAGCCGAGGGCGGTGGCCTCGTCGAGCGCCTCCTGGTAGCCGGCGCCGGTGGAGTCCATCTTGTCGAGGATGAAGTTCGTCGTGCCGTTGACGATGCCCATCACCCGGTTGATCTTGTCGCCGGCGAGGGACTCCCGCATCGGGCGGACCAGCGGGATGGCGCCGGCGACGGCCGCCTCGTAGTAGAGGTCCAGCCCGTGCGCCTCGGCCGCGGCGTGCAGCGCGGCGCCGTCCTGGGCGAGCAGCGCCTTGTTGGCGGAGACGACGGAGATGCCGTTCTCGAAGGCGGTGGTGATCAGGGTGCGGGCGGGCTCGATGCCGCCGATGACCTCGATGGCCACGTCGATGTCGCCCCGTTTGAGCAGGGCGGTGGCATCGGTGGTGACCAGCGCGGGGTCGATGCCCTCGCGCACCTTGGAGGGGCGGCGCACGGCGACGCCGGCGAGCTCGACGGGCGCGCCGATCCTGGCCGCCAGATCGTCGGCGTGCGTCGTCATGATGCGCGCCACCTCTGAGCCGACCACTCCACAGCCCAGCAGCGCCACCTTCAGCGGACGCGTACGCATCATTCGACCTACGCCTTTCGATCTTTCTTCGCTCCCGGCGCGCGGGTTACGCGCCAGGTATGAACCAGTCTCACTCAATGGACAGCAGTTTCCATCTTCGGTCCATTGAGTGAGACGTCTATTTTCGGGACCGGACGCCCCGTCCCGAAAATATGGGAATCATCCGAGGTCGAGGGACAGGAGATCTTCCTCCGTCTCGCGCCGGACGATCACCCGTGCGGCCCCGTCGCGCACGGCGACGACGGGCGGGCGGAGCGCGTGGTTGTAGTTGCTGGCCATGGAGCGGCAGTACGCCCCGGTGGCGGGCACGGCGATCAGGTCGCCGGGGGCCAGGTCGGCCGGCAGGAAGGCGTCGCGGACGACGATGTCGCCGCTCTCGCAGTGCTTGCCGACGACGCGGACGAGCATGGGCTCGGCGTCGGAGACGCGGGAGACGAGGGTGACGGCGTATTCGGCGTCGTAGAGGGCCGTCCGGATGTTGTCGGACATGCCGCCGTCGACGGAGACGTACGTGCGCAGGCCTTCCAGCGGCTTGATCGTGCCGACCTCGTAGAGGGTGAAGGCGGTGGGGCCGACGATGGCGCGGCCGGGCTCGACGGAGATCCGGGGGGCCTTGAGCCCCGCGCTCTCGCACTCCCGCGCGACGATCTCGGTGAGCGCCTTGGCGATCTCGTGGGGCTCGCGCGGGTCGTCGGCGGAGGTGTAGGCGATGCCCAGGCCGCCGCCGAGGTCGATCTCGGGGAGCTCGACGCCGTGCTCGTCGCGGACGGCGGCCAGCAGCCGGACGACCCGCTTGGCGGACACCTCGAAGCCGGCCATGTCGAAGATCTGGGAGCCGATGTGGGAGTGGACGCCGAGCAGCTCCAGGCTGTCGTGCCCGAGCGCCCGCCGCACCGCCTCGGCGGCGGAGCCGTCGGCGACGGCGATCCCGAACTTCTGGTCCTCGTGCGCGGTGGCGATGAACTCGTGGGTGTGCGCCTCCACGCCGACGGTGACGCGGATCTGCACGGGCTGGCGCACCCCCAGCTCGGCAGCGATGTGCGCGACCCGCGCGATCTCCTGGAACGAGTCGAGCACGATCCGCCCCACACCGGCGCCGACCGCGCGCCGGATCTCCGCCTCCGACTTGTTGTTGCCGTGGAAGGCGATCCGCTCGGCGGGCATCTCGGCGGCGAGGGCGGTGGCCAGCTCCCCGCCCGAACACACGTCGAGGTTCAGCCCCTCTTCCTTCAGCCACCGCACGACGGCCTTGGACAGGAACGCCTTGCCGGCGTAGAAGACGTCGGCGTCCTTGCCGAAGGCGTGCGCCCAGGCCCGGCAGCGGGCCCGGAAGTCCTCCTCGTCGAGGAAGTAGCCGGGCGTCCCGAACTCCTCCGCGAGCCGGGTCACTTCGATGCCGCCGACGCAGACGACCCCGTCCTCGTTCCGCGTGACGGTCCGCGACCAGACCTTCTCGTCGAGCGCGTTCAGGTCGGCGGGCGGCGGGGCGTAGTGGCCCTCGGGCAGGACGTCGGCGTGGCGGGGCCCGGCGGGGTGCGCGGAACGGCTCATCGGAATCTCTCTTCGGAAGTCACAAGAAGGCTGGGGCGTCCATGCCGAGGAGGGCGAGGCCGCCGGCCAGCACCGCCCCGGCGGCTTCGGCAAGAGCCAGCCGGGCACGGTGGGCGGCCGAGGGTTTCTCGTCCCCGAGGGGCAGGACCTGGTGCTGGAAGTCGAGCAGCGCGTCGGCGACGGCGACGAGGTGCCGGGCGAGCCGTTCGGGCGCCCCGTGGTGCGCGGCGGCCTCGAGGGCGAGGGGGTGGTCGGCGAGGGCGCGCAGGAGGGCGGGCGCGTCGGCGTCGCCGGGCTCGGCGCGGAAGCCGAGGCGGCCGGCCTCGCGGGTCAGGGCGCGGGCGCGCGAGGCGGCGTACCGTACGAGGAAGAACTCGTTCTCCTCGCCCTGGACGAGCAGCGCGTCGGTGAAGGAGGGCGTCTCCTTGGCCGGCACGGCGAGCATGGCCCAGACCGCGGCGCCGGCCCCGTAGCGCGCCCGCACGTCCCCGTCCCGGCGGGCGACGGGAGCGACGGCCGTCCCCGCGTCCTCCCGGGGGAACCCCTGGCCCGCGCGGATCCGCGCGACGGCGGCGCGCACGACGTGCTCGCGATCCCCTCCGACCGCCTCGCTCAGCGCCGGGGCACACCCGTAACGCTCGGGCCTCTCCCTCACGTCCCGCACCAGCTCGGCGGCGGACAGGGGGGCGAGGGTGAAGTTCAGGAACCCGGGCCCGGTGACGTCGACGGTCGCGATCCCGGGCTCCCGGGCGAGCGCCCCGGCGAGCACGAGGGCCCCCTCGGCCCCCCTGCCCATCCTCAGCGCGACGGGGCTGGCGTACTCCCCCACCCCTCCGGGCCGGGTCCGCTCGACGACCACCCGCGCGGGCACGGGCCCGTCCATCTCCCCGGCCTCGACGGCACGGCGCACGGCGTGTACGACGGCACGAGAGAGGTCGGCGGGGATCACGGAGCCCAGCCTAGGGGAGAAGCCCCTCCCCCATGCATCGGGTTTCGCCATGTGGAACAGGCCCCGGACGAGGCGGCCCCCGGCCCCCTCTCCTTACACCCTCACACCCTCGCCCTACGCCCCCCTACCGGCCGGGGCGCCCTTCCGCTCCCGCCGGTCCTTCCGCTCGACGAGCCGCCGCACGACCCGCACCAGCTCGGCGGGTTCGAAGGGCTTGGCGAGGAAGGCGTCCACGCCGGCGGCGATCCCGGCCTCCACCTCGTGCTGCGTACAGGCACTGACGATGGCGACGGGCACGTGCCGCGTCCGCGGGTCGGCCCGCAGCTGCGCGGCGGCCCCGAACCCGTCAAGTCGGGGCATGACCACATCAAGGGTGATCGCGTCGGGACACACGCGGTGGACGACGTCCAGGCACTCGGCACCATCGTTCGCGGTCACGACCTCGAAGCCCTCCAGCTCGAGATTGACCTTGATCAGCTGCCGGATGACCTTGTTGTCGTCGACAACAAGCACCCGGCCCGAGGCGCCTGGCACAACTCGAGAGTAGGTCGCCCTAAGCCCCCGCGTCCGGGTTTTTGCCACTTCCACCCCCTCCGGGCGACCGACCTCCCCCCTCCCGCCCAAAACGGTTCCTGATCACCCCGTGGAAGCTGGTAGTGTTCAACCCGTCGCCGCAAAGCGAACGACACGCCCCCGTAGCTCAGGGGATAGAGCAACGGCCTCCGGAGCCGTGTGCGCAGGTTCGAATCCTGCCGGGGGCACTCCAGCTAGGCAGTGTGTAAGTGTCGCTGACCTGCTGAAGTGCCAAAAGATGAAGCCCCGAACTCAGTCCCACTGAGTCCGGGGCTTTCTCGTTGTCTCTCACTGTTCTCGCGTGAGTGGTGCGTGAGCCGCACGAGCCGGAGCCCAGGGCGGGCGCCCTCAGGACTCGCCGCTCCCCCACCCCATCGCCTCTTCGATCTTCCTGTTGTTGTCCTCCTCGCTGTCGTCGAGGCAGCCGGCGTAGTTGCGGTGGATGACCTCTGGGGAGTTGCCCGCTCGGCGGGCCACCTCGGCCACGGGCAGGCCGGCGCGGAGCCAGTTGGTGATGCACGTCGACCGGAGGTCGTACGGGCGGCGTGCGAGGGGCGAAGCCGCCTTGTCCGGCGGCAGGGCCAGTTCCCTCGCCTCCTGCCAGACGCGCCAGTAGCTGGAGCTGCCGAGGACTCCCCCTCGCTCGTTGGAGAAGAGCCGCCCGTCCGGCGCCGTGCCGAACTCCGCCACGTGTGCGCGCAGGAAGGCCACGAGGACCGGCGGGATCGGCACCGGCCGATCCTTGTCCGCCTCGCGGGACTTCAGGCCGCGCCGGTCGTGGCGTTCTCCTGAATCCGTCCATTTCCGACCCGAGACCGGGCGGGTCTCTTTCAAGGTCAACATTCCCCACCCTGATTCGGGGAGATGGCATTGCGGGAGAGTGAGCCCCACCGCTTCCGCTGGCCTGGTCGCCGAATAGAGCATGCAGGCGAAGAATGCGATGAGCCTGCGCCCCCGGTTCCGGTGGACCGAGCCGACGTATGAGACAGCAGTGAGCAGTTGGCGCCCCTGTAGCTCGTTCACGAGAACGCGTGGATCCACGACTCCACTGCCGGCGGTCGCAGGCCGCTTCACGCCCGCGAGGGGATTCCGCTGGAGGTAGCCCTCCTGGATGGCGTACTCCATGGCCGTGTTGAAGCCGCGGCGACGGCGTTTGTAGGTCTCCGCGGCCGCTGGGGAGTCGTCCAGCTTGAAGGCGAGCCGGTAGTGGACGTCACGAACCACGCGGGTGTCCTGGAGCGCGGACAGTGGGAGGGACTTCTCCGCGAGCCATCGGGCCGCGGCGCGGAGCTCTGGTGGCGGGTCCTGCTCCGCATGGCTCGGGACGACGGCCCACCGGACGGCAAGCCGTACATCTTCAGGTCGCGGAGCCTTGGCGCCCTCCCCCGCCATGGCGATAGCGACGGTGGCGAGGCTGTCCGCCAGTCCTTCCCTGGTCTTGGCCGCCGCGGTACGCCACCGAACGGCCATGTACTCGCGGGAGAACGCCCACCAGTTCAGGTCCCCCTTCTCCGATTTCTTCTCGGCCTGGGCCCTGAGTTCCGAGACGGGAAGTCCAGAGTCCACACCGAATGCCTCGCCGCAGGTCATCGCATGACGCAATTGGGAACGGCGACTGTCCGCGAGAGTGAACGTGGCGAAGCTGGCCGTTTTCACGCGGCCGTCAACTGTCCATCGGAGCTGATAAGGAGCCCTTTTGCTCCTGATCTGCATGATTTTCCAGAGCCGCACATTGGTGGAGAGCTCTTCGGTGAAGAGACCACCCGGGCGCCCACTCCCGTGGGCCCCCGAGTCGTCACCGGAACTGCGGTGGATCACGCGGCATCCTCCCGCGCGGAAAGCCAGCGCTCGTACTCGGAGCGACGGAATCGCAGGTCCCCGTTGGGGAGCTTGATCGGGCGGGGAGCCTTCCCTAGTTGCAGCCATCGGTAGAAGGTCGAGGGTGCGACCCTCAGATCGGCGATGACCTCTTTGACGGTCATCTTGTCGTGCACGGCACGCGCGCTCACTGAGATGCCCCTTCGGTATCGGTCGGACCGGACACCTCGGACAGCTCACGCTTTGACTGTCCGGGTGTTTTCCGCAGGTCAGATCGCTCGGCCGGACAGTCGGACAGCTGGGACACCTCCGGCGTGTGGTGTGTCCGTGCCTCGGTGTCCGGGAAGTAGCGGCCGCCGGCGTCCTTGGTGAGCTGGCCGTCCGCGGCCATGCGGGAGCAGGTGCGGCGGACGGTGTCGGCATCCAGGCCGGGGAGCCCGTCGGCGATCTCTCGCGGTCTGGCCCCGGGCTGAGCCCGGACGTACCGGAGGATCGCCGCCCGCGTGTCTCCGACGGTGTGGTCGGAAGCGGGCCCGTCGAGGAGCTTCCAGGCCCCGGATGCCTCCTGGAACTGGAGCGCGTACTCGGCTTCATTCACGTCGCGGCCGGTGACGTGGAGGATGCCATCGGCTTGGCCGCGGGCCCGCTTGAGTACGAGCGTCGCGTCCGCGGCGCCGGCGATCCCATTGGTCCCGGAGACCTCGGTGAGGAAGTCCTCCGAGGCAGCCTTGCGGACGTGGTGGACCAGGACGACGGCGATGCCGTAATGGTCGGCGAGCCGCTTCGCGTAGCCGACGGCCACGTAATCGGCGTCGTACGCGGACACACCCTGAAGGGCCTGCCCCCGCATCTTGGCGAAGACGTCGACGACGACCATCCGGGCATCCGGATTGCGCTCCAGCCACTGGGCGATGGCCTCGCTGCCGCCCTGGGGGAAGGGCGGGCACTCGGTTACGAGCGTGAGCCCGGCGGGCGCGGCACGCCCGCCCAGGAGCTTGCCCATGCGGGTCTGCAGGCGGCGGGGTGTGTCCTCCAGGGCGAGGTATAGGACCGGTCCGCCCTGTACGGGCACAGTGTCGAAGGCATGGCCGCCGGCGGCGACGGAGAGGCCGAGCCCGAGGGAGAGCCAGGACTTTCCGACCTTGGGCGGTCCGGCGAGGAGGCTGACACCCTCGGCGAGGATGCCGGGCACGGCCCACTTCGGTTCGGGGAACTCCGTCGCCATGAGCTGATCGGCGGTCCACGCGGTCCGCGGCCTCTCGCGCTTCGGCGGGCTCGCCTGATCTGCCCTGGGCGACTCGCTCGGTACGGAGTAGAGGTGCAGCGGCGGGATCGGATTGGCGGTCATGCAGCAGCCCCCACGTTGGCGAAGCCACGGGCGACGGCACGCTCGGCGTAGCGCTCGGGTACGCCCACGGCGACGGCGGCCGCCACGAGCTGCTCCCGTACCGGACCGAGCGCGCACGGTCCCGGGCAGTTGGCGTGCTGGGCTGCCAGGAATCGAGCGACCCCGAACGTCTGACCTCCGGCCCCGGATTCGCGCTTGGCAGCGATCAGGGCGAGCCCTCGGGCCAAGCCCTCGCTGATGAAGGTCTCGTTGTGCCGGCAGCCACCGGCGACGTCCCGGCTGAAGGTTGTCGGGCCGGGGGTAGAAGAGGCCACCCGCCCCCGGGCGGGGGTGGTCTCTTCCCTCGCGAGTAAGGCGCGGACGGCATCGGGCAGACGGACCATGGTGCCGGTGCCGGGCCCGAGCCAGCGGGCGTAGGCCATGGAGGACTTCAGGTCCACCCCGGGGCGCACGGCGTTGTGTGAGGCCATGGCACCGAGGTAGATCCAGTGCTGTCCGCGAGTGCTGGGCACTGCGCGCGTGGAGGGGAGCGCGCTGTGGGCCCAGGCGACCGCCTCAGAGCTGTCCAGGTCCACCACGGTCAGGCCGGCGGCGCCCGGGTGGTAGCCGACCGATCCCGCCTGTCGCCACGCCGAAGCCCACGCCCCGGAGGTGAGGGTCTCGGGGTCGGTGGTGGCGGCGGCCCACCCGTGGCAGGGCCGCACGCACAGGCAGGGGCCGGGCGTCTTCATGACGGGTCGGCCGCCGCACGCGTTCTCGCGGCAAGCGCGGCAGTTGGCCACGGGCCGCTTGTCGCGGCTGAGCGGCAGCACGGGAACCCCACGCGCGGCGAGGTCGAGAGCGACATGCAGGCATCCGACGTAGGCGCTCATGCGGCCACCCGCCAGCTCCACGGCCAGCCGTGGCGCGAGGGCTGGTGCTTGCCCCGGTGCGCAACGGGCTTGAGGTAGGTCATGCTTGGGGTCTCCTGTCTGTCTTCGGATAGGCGGGGAGGGCCGCGGCGGCGGGCGACCTTGCTGGGGAGTCCCGCCTCCGCGGCGTACCTACTTGGTGGGGCCGGAGGGGAGCCCGGCGCGGGTGAGCGCCTCAGGGTCGAAGCCGGGCAACATCGCGCGAGTGGTCATGGCCTCGGCCAGGGCCGTGGCGTACGTGGAGGCCTCGCGAGCCACCTCGATCTGCGTGCGCGCACGCAGGATCTCGACGCGTTCGACGTGGGCGTGCTCCTCACGACGTGCGGCGGTGTGCCGGTCGTGGGCGAGGGATTCGCGGCGGTCGGTGCGCCAGTACCGGTTGGCGAGGCTGTAGGCGACGGTGGTGGCCAGGGCCCACAGCAACAGCGGCAGGGACAGACCGTCCGCGTACCCAGCGACCCCAGCGAGGGCGAGGCCACCGGAGAGTGCGAACCCGGTCCCCGCGAGCGCCGCGTCACCGGCACGGCCCGCGGATGCGAGCCCTCCGGCCACTGCCGCCCCGAGGGCGAGCACGGTCATGAGCGCGGCGTTCCCGGTGCTGTGCTCGGCGCCGTTGGCGTTCCAGATCCTGCCCAGGATCAGGACCGTGCTGGTGACCAGTGCCGGGACAGCCTTGGGGGCGAGTTTGACGGCCCAGTGCTGGTAGGTGATCGGCTCGTACATCGGGGTTCCCCTTCTTAGTTGGCGAGGTCGGTGAGGGCCTGGGCGGTGGACTTCACGACGTTCGTGATGGGCTCGTACGCGCCGGTGCCGGCGGCGAAGAAGCCGAAGAGGAACAGGACGATTGCGGCACCGGCGCCGGCGGCTTTGGTGCGGACGGCGAAGTAGGACCCGGTGCCGAACAGCAGGACGGCGGAGATGGTGAAGATCATTCGAGTACCTCCGTGGGTGGGTCAGCGGGTGCCGGCGTGGTGGATGCGGACGGCGCGGTTGTAGAGCCAGCGGCCGAGTCGGATGCGCTTGCCGTGGCCGTCGCAGCGGCGGCAGTGCTTGCCCCGCTTGAGGCGGCCCTTGCGGTCGGTGGTCATGGCGAAGCCGAAGCCGCGGCACTTGCGGCAGGTCCCGAGCGGCGAGACCGCACACAAGCCTCCATAACCGAGAGTGATGGCGAGTAGGCAGGCGATAGCGAGCAGGGCAGGGGTCATGAAGGGCCCTCCCAGGCTGGTTTCAGGGGTTTTCGCAGGTGGGCTGCTATGCGCTAGCGACCAGATCAGGTGCGGTTTGAGGTGCTAGCGGGGGTGCTACCGGTAGCAGGTTGGCCTGCTACCGGTAGCAGCGGTTCGGAGCTACGCCGCACCGGGATTTTCGCTACGCTCCGCAATCGCCTTCGCGAGGTCGGCGCGGACGATGCCGCGGCGGGTGGTGCGCTGTCCTTCGTCGGTGGTGCCGGCGACGTCGACGGTCTTGATGCCGTGGGGCTTGAGGGCGCTGGTGACGTTCTCGCCCTTCCAACCGCCGTAGACCTCGGGCCGCAGGTCGGCGAGGCGGGCGGCGATCCGCTCGTTCCAGACCCGCTTCTCCGCCGCCGGGACTACGGCGAGGATGTCGGCGAGCAGGTCGTACGAAGGGCCCGTCACTGCCTCGGGAGCCTCGCCGAGGGCGTGGCCGGTGAGGAGTCCCGCCTTGTCGCGGACGGTTCGGGCGCGGGCCGCGATCACTTCGGCGCCGGGAGCGTCGATGTAGGTGGAGGCCACGATCCGGGCGTCGGCACCCTCGCCCATGAAGTAGTGGATGCCCTTGTCGCCCCAGGCGAACATCGTGGCCCGCACTCCGCGCTTGTAGGAGGAGGTGCCCAGGACCATGTCGTTCTCGGTCTGGCCCATGACCTTCAGGCACCAGCGGGCCGAGGCGTTCGCCGAGATGCCGGTGGGCAGGGACTTCGCGTCCGGCCGCTGCGTGGCCAGCAGCAGCACGATCCCCGTGGCCGGTCCGCGCTTGACCAGGTCGGTGGCGATCTCCTCGAACTCCTTGCCGTGCTCGGCGTGCTCGAACAGCACCTGGCACTCGTCCACCCCGACCACGATCGGGTGCAGCCCCAGCGACCGCTTGTCGGCGAGGCCGCTGGTGACCTTGTTCTCCGGGCAGATGTCCCGCGGCAGGGAGCGGATCACCTTCACCCGCCGCCGCAGCTCCTCCCGCAGCGCGCGGAAGTCCGTGAGCGTGTAGGCGATGGACTCGTCGTCGTCGCCCGCGGCGTGGCGGTGGGAGACGGCGTTGCCGACCGGGTCAAGGTCGCCGGTGCCCTTCATGTCGTAGGTGTGCAGCTCCGCCCGCGGGTCCAGCGCGGCGATCAGCAGGAGCAGACGGAGGAGGAAGGTCTTGCCCATGCGGGGGATCGCGCCGATCACACCGGCGATGAACATCAAGGTGACTTCCACCCAGCGACCGCGCTGGTCGGTGCCGTAGGCCACGGGCTTGAAGAGGTCCACCACGCCCGAGGTGAGCAAGGGCCACTTGGGCTTGGTGGCCTTGGTCATGTCCTGGTCGCCCACCCAGAGAACGAGGTGGCCGGTGTGCTCGTCGGGGACGGCCTCGGGCCAGACGCACCCGAGCGGCCGGCGCAGGCCGGAGGCGAGCTTGTCGCGGCGCTCGATCACGTCCGTCACGGTCACGCCGTACGGAAGGTCCCCCTCGGCCCGCCAGCCGGGACCGTCGCGCGTGATGGGAGCGGTGAAGGTGAAGCCGTCCCGGCCCTTCGCCTGCGCCTGACTGATCGGCGCGATGCCCAGGGCGCCGAGGGCGCGCAGGACGATGTCGGAGGTGAGCTTCGGCGCCTTGGTCATCTCCACAGCCCTGTGGACGACCGGTGCGTCGGCCTGTCCGCCGGCCGCGCCGAGGGCGAGCAACAGCGCACCCAGGGAGACGGCCTGGAGCCAGCCGGGAGCCAGCACGTACAGGGCGAGCGCGGCCCCTAACCCGACCAGGCTGGCGAGGGCGGCGACCAGAGTACGGAGGCGTACGCGGCCGTCGCGCTGGCGGGAGAGCTTGAGGTACTCGCCGACGTCCTCGCGCCGGACGGCGGCCAGTCGGACCGGCTCACCCTCGCGGTCGGCCACCCACCGCAGCGTTCCGCCGGCGAACCGGGCGGCCCCGCGCGGCGCTTGGAGCGTGAAGCGCCCGGCGTAGACCGGGGCGCGCAAGGCGTGGTAGCCGGCGAGGTGGGCGTAGTGCCGGGCCACCCAGCTGGCCGCCGTCTTCAGCTCGGCCGTCGACCGCAGCCATGCGGGGACGATCGCCCGCCGCTTGGCCGCGGCAAGTCGGCCGAGGTAGCCGGGCGCAGCGACGTCCGGGCCGTCGACCAACCGTCGGGCCGACGGGTCGCCCGACCCCACCGAGGTCGAGTCGGCGACCGGTCCGGTGGCGGAGTCGGGCGACTCGGCGCGGGCGGTGCGCGCCTTGTCGAGGTCGACCACGTCGGCGCCGAAGTCGGCCGCCATGTCGGCTTCGAGTTGGGAGAAGAGTTCGTTCTCGTCGTCGGGGTGTTTCACTGAGGGTCCTTCTCTCGGGAGGAATTGCGGGACCCGGCCGCTTCTTTGGTCGGTTGAGACCGGTCCCGCTGTGGCGAGTTATGCGGCGCGCGGTTCGTCGGGGTAGGCGCACGTCACGCACGCGCCGAGCGAGGGCGGGATGACGTATCCGGCGTCGGTGCGGCATGTCGGGCAGGTGCGGCGAGCCAGCATCGCCAGGGCGAGGGCGCCCCACTTGCGGGACGTCATCGGCCGGACGGGCTTGGCCCGGTCGACTCGGTAGAGGTAGGCCACCAGCGGCTCTCGTCGGAACCGCGGGCGCAGGAGCTGTGCGGCGACCGGTTGGCCGCCCGGCCGTAGCCCCTCGGCGCGCAGTTGCCGCCGGGTTGCCAGACCCTCCGGGGCGTAGCGCCATGGGTAGGTCGGTATCCCGTACGTCGCCCCGGTCGGGTCGAAACACTCGGAGAGCGTGAGCGCGCCCATCAGGCCGCCGCCGCGGTCGTGTCGGTGCGGGCGCCGCGTCGGCCGGAGCGGCGCCCGGCGACCGTGGCGAACAGCCGCCCCAGGCCAGCGCGCTTGATGCCGGCGCGGGCCTGCTTGGCCGCGTACATCGCCTCATCAGCCCGGCCGAGGAGTTCGGCGAGCCCATCGGCAGGGAAGTCCGCTACCCGTACCCACCCGAGCGAGACCGTCGTACGGACGTCTGCGCGGTGAGGGTCGGCGGGGCGGGCAAGGACGGCGTGGAGGGCGGCGAAGAGGTCTTCGGCGGTGCCGTGCGGGTCGAGGACGACGGCAGCGAACTCATCACCACCCAGGCGGCCGGCGACCCCGGCCGCACCGACGTAGTGGGCCAGCCGGTCCGCGGTCGCCTTCAGCAGCGCGTCACCGGCGGCGTGGCCGTGCCGGTCGTTGATCTGCTTGAAGTCGTCCACGTCCGCCAGGAGCACGACCGCCCGCTCGTCGCGGAGCAGGGTGGAAGCGCGGCGGGTGAAGCCGTCCCGGGTCAGCAGCCCGGTGAGTGGGTCGCGGCGGGCGGTGTGCAGGCGTCGGCGCAGCCAGAGAACGTGTCCGGACCAGCCGGCGGCGACGGGTACGGCTCCCGCCAGGGTGGTGAGCAGGGTGTTCATGCTGCGACCTCCTCGGCCACCTCGGCGGTCGTCTCGTTCTCGGGCAGGGTCAGGGCACCGGCCGCGGCGCGGTCGGTGAGGAGCTGGTCCCGCAGGGCCCGGGAGCTGGCGGCCGAGCAGTGAAGATGCGTCCGGATCGCCTCGGCATTGATCGCACTGTCAGGCCACGCCACCGTGATCTCGCGCGCCTCGGCCAACAGCTCCTCAGCGGTCCGAAGCGGTTTCCTGGCCTTGGCCCGAGAGCGGGCGGGCCGCTTCCGCGGCGCTTGGGGCGCCCTCTGCTCCTCCGGCTCGGGCGACGGCACCGGTGACGCGAGCGGCTCGTGCGCCGCCTCGTCGCTCTCGGGGGCGAGCTCCCCCAGGCGGAGCAGCACGCGTTCGCGGCGCGGGGTCTTCGATCGCCACCGCCACCCGTACTCCTCGCGCAGGTCGGCACGGGCGAGCTGGCGCTCCTTCTCGCGCTCAAGCGCATCGGTGTATGAGGTGATCTCCCACAAAGTCATCCGGCGCCACAGGGAGAAAGTGGAGGGGAAGGCGAGCAGCCAGCGGGAAGCGCGGATCTTGTCCATCCGGCGGCCAGTGACAGCGCCGATGCGGACGGCATAGATGTGGGCGCCGATCTCGGAGAAGACCACCCACAGCAGAGGCATCGTGCCGTGCGCGACCTTGGCCCACAGCCCTTGTCCGGCCGCGATGTTCAGCCCACACGTGATCAGCGTGAGCGCCCACGGCACGAACCGGACCCACACCAACGCCATGTCCATCCGGATCAACAGCAAGTTGGCCACCGTGAACACCGGGATGGCGGTGTCGATGCCGACCGGGAGCATCCACGGCTCACCGAATCCCCACCGCCCGGCTGCGGCCGAGACCGCGTCGAACGAGGAGATCAGCCCCAGTGCCCCGACACCGGCCGCGGCCAGAGCCCCGGTACCGGCAAGGCCCAGCTCCGGACGGGTCAGCGGCGGTACCGCCGACCGTTCCGCCATGGTCAGGGTGGTCATCGCGCACCCCCGGCGGCCGGAGGGTTCGCCAGCCCCGCCAGGCGGGCGGCGTCGTCGCCGATCAGCTCGTCGTGCGCTTCCAGGGCGTGAGCCACCGCGGTGATGCCCGGCCAGAGCAGGGCAACGGACCGGGCGGCGATGGCCTGCACCGCGGCCCAGGACTTCCCGCCGGCCGGGGTGTGGTCACGACCGAGGAGGAAGCCCCACTGAGCGAGAACGTCGATGGCGAGCTCGCGGTCGTGCACTGCCTCTAACGCGGCAGCGCGCTTCGGCGTCCACAGCCCCTGCTCGCGCAGGAAGTGAACCTGTGCGGCCTCGCCGGCGGCGCACTGGGCGGCGAAGCGCCACGGGCGGATGCCGCTCGCGTTCCAGCTCGTCGAGCCGGTCACTAGCCTGCCCTGGTGCGGGTCCTGCCAGGTGAAGAGGGTGACCCGCTCGGCGTGCATCCCGTACGCGATGCCGAGGACGGCGTGTCCGGCCTCGTGGAAAGCCATGGCGGACCGAATCTCGCCCTCGGCCAGGTCCATGCCCTGGGTCGGGCGCTGCTGGCCGGTGTGGTCGAGGAGGTCCTCCGGCTCGGGGGTCAGATGGCTCATGCCGCTGCCCCCTTGCGGGAGCGGGCGCGGCGACGCGCGCCGACCGGCGGCCGGCCGATCGGGATGACGTTGAACAGCTCCGGCGCGTAAGCCTCGATCACCTCGGCGGCGACCCGGCTGACGTCGTCCGGCAGGGTGGGGTTCTCGGCGAGGATGTCGCGGGCCGCGTCGAGCCGGGCCGCACGCTCCTCCTCGCTCTCGCCCTCCACCCCGAGCCACAGCTCAACCGGGGTGCCAAGGGCGAGTTCCACGAAGTCGTTCGCGCTGACGGCCTCTTGGCCGCCGATGAACGTACGCATAGGTGCACTCCACAAATCGGAGGGGCAGGGAGGGCCACGACGGCGGGCGACCTTGCTGGGGAGTCCCGCCGCGCGACGCAGGCAGTGCAGGTCAGGGCACATGAAGCGCCCCGTTCAAGCGTGAGATACATGCTTGAACATGTATCTCACGATGATGCGTCCAGCTACGGCTGTCAAGGCCTTCGCTGTTTCGAGCCGCCCTTCGGCGTGACATCAGATTGCCGCCGAGGCCCGGGACGAAGTGACCACGTCCCTGGACGACTTGGGACGTCCTGGATAGCGTTCGGGGAGTTCAGTACGTCCCTGGACGTCCCTAGGAGCTGGCATGGCGAACGAGCGGTTACGGTCGGCGATGCTCACGCACGGCGTCACGGTCGAAGCCATGGCCGAACATGTCGGCGTGGACCCCAAGACGGTGGAGCGGTGGATCTCCCAGGGGCGCGCCCCATACCGGCGCCACCGCCTCTCGATAGCCGCTCACCTGCGTGAGGACGAGGCGTACCTCTGGCCGAACGGCCTACCTGACGGCCAGCGCAAGGACGCGGCTGACGCCGAGGTCCTCAAGGTCTATCCGCACCGCTCGTACGTCCCGCCGGAACTGTGGTTGCAGCTCTTCGGCCGGGCAGAGCGCGAGATCGGTGTACTCGTCCACGCCGGCGTGTTCCTCGCCGAGAATCCGCGGTGGCCCCAGCTACTCCGACTGAAAGCGGCCTCTGGTGTCCGCGCACGCATCCTGCTGGGCGACCCCGAGAGCCCAGAGATTCAGCGCCGCGGCCAGGAGGAGGAGATCGGGGAAGGCGTGGCCTACAAGGTTCGCGAGGTCATGAAGCTCTACCGCCCGCTCTACTCGGTGCCGGGAGTCGAGTTCCGGATGCACAGGTCCACGCTCCACAACTCCCTGTACCGCTCGGATGACGAGTGGCTGGTCAACACCCAGGTCTACGGCGTCAGCGCGCCGATGGCCCCCGTCCTGCACCTTCGCCGCGTGGCCGGGGCCGAGCTGGTGTCGACGTACCAGCAGAGCTTCGAGAAGGTGTGGGAGGAAGCCGTCCCCTTCGAAAGGCCCTCATGAGCCGCCGTGCCGACTACTTCGACGATCCCGCAGCCCCGAAGGCCAACAGCATCGTGCCGGCAGTTACTGCCTTCGTGGTGAACGACGCTGGTGACGTCCTCCTCGAACAGCGCTCCGACAATGGCCGTTGGGGCATGCCAGGGGGCGTCCAAGAGGTCGGCGAGAACATCGCGGGGACGGTCGTCCGCGAGGTCTTGGAGGAAACTGGCATTCACGTGGAGGTGGTGGGCCTGGTCGGCATCTTCACCGACCCAGGCCACGTCATCGCTTTCGCGGACGGAGAGGTACGCCAGGAGTTCTCACTCTGCTTCCGCGCCCGGCCGGTCGGCGGGGAGATCAGGGTGAGCTCGGAATCGTTCGCGGTGCGATGGGTCCCGCGGGCGGAGCTAGAGTCCCTGGACGTCTCCCCCACCACGCGCCGGCGTTTGGAGGAGGGCTTCCGCGACGCGGCGACCCCGGTGATCAGCTGAGCCGCGCGGCGACGGCCTCAGCCTGTCGCTCCCGCACCCGGGCCACGCGCTCCAGCAGCTCGGGCCGCGCCGCGGACACAGCCCGGAAGACGACGTGGTCCGGTCCGTACCGCTCCAGCACTTCGGCGAGGCGATGGGCCGGGTCCACCAAGTCCCCGATCGGACTGCTGGTCAGGTCGCAGTAGGTGATGGCATCGACCAACTCAGGTTCTGCCGGCCCGAACTCCGCGAGCGCATCGGTCAGCCCGAGTTCGGATGCTTCCCATGGCGAGGACGTGTGGAAGGCGACGATGCTGCACAACCGCGGATCGGCGCCCACCACGTCCCGTAGATACCGAGCGCCGTCGATCATGTGCTGGCCGGTGTCCACCGCCTGCTCGGCATACCCGACGTCATGTGCGATGGCGGCGGCGGCCAACAGCTCGGCGTCGGGACCAAGCGCAGGCGCCAACGCCAGGGCCTGTGCGTAGACCCGCTGAGAGTGAGCCCAACGCCGTGGAAGGGGCTCGGCGAGCAGGCACTCGGCGAGATCGTGGGCCCACTTGGCCAACTGCATGTCCAGCGCCTCCGATGAAGTCAGAGCCAGGAGTTCAGGGGTCGGGCTTCAGGAGGAACGGACGAACCGTCCCACGCCATGCCGAGCCTCGACATGCCCGGCGGTCTCCAGCTCGCGCACTGCACGGCGCACGGTCCCACGGGCAACCGAGTAGGTCTCGGCAAGCGCCGCCTCACTCGGCAGCCGGGCGCCAGCAGGAAGTTCCCCACGCCGAATCTGCCCTAGCAGGTCATTCATGATCCGCTCGTACGGCGGAGCTTCGGCACCACCGGCCACCGCACGCCCGACGCCGGCCACGGCCTTGATGGCCCCCGCCTCTTCAAGGGCCCGCAGCGCCCTACGCACGGTCGTACGCGCCACACCGAACTCCCGCCCGATCTCCGCCTCAGACGGCAGCCCATCGGCGTAGTCACCGGCAGCGATCCGCTCACGCAGCACCTGAGAGATCACCTGATACGTCCCACGCGGGCTGGGGCTCGGCACGCACTCCTCCTTGAACCGGATCGCGCTCCAGCTTCGCACGCCGAGCCTGGTGGGTGGAGTGTCTTAGCTGTCCGTCTGTCCGGTTGAAGCCCTGAACAGCGACAACAGTCCGGACAGCTGGCGCACAGACTGTCCGGACTGTCCGACGAGAACCAGCCACATTTCACATGTCGGCCCTTGCTCCACGCCTAACTCAGTCACAGCAGGGGCCGCGCAAGAGCTACTTTTTGTTGAAAATCTCAGCCAGCCCCTGCAGCACACGCAATGTGTCCGGTGTCAGCCCCTCACCATCAGAGTTAGCATTCTGTCCGACTTGCTGATCATTACGCATCGAGTCGACTGCGGGTTCAACAAATAGGCGATTTGCGGCAGCCGCCTTGATAGATTGCCGCTGCTCAGCGGGCAAATTAACAATGAATGGATCCAGAGCAGCCAAGTCCAATTGGATTGATTTAGCTCTCCGTTCTTCTTGTCTATGCTGCGCAGATTCGCGCGACATGTAGAGGCCCCCGGCCAGGAGCACAAGAGAACCGCCGAAACGTATCACGATTACCTGCCACGGAGTCTTGCCGTCAACGTGACTCACCAGAAGCGTGACAAGAAAGAGGAGGAAGCTGCATGCAAATGCTCCGACCGCACCACGGCGCCAGTTATTCGCGGCCTTCTGCTCTTGACTGGCATACTTCCCATATTCTGTCGCCGTACCAGTCAATCCGACAGCATTGACGAGCTGCACTGTCTGATCACGCAGCATCTCAACTTCGTCTAGCAGCCCTTGCCCCGAATCTCGCTGTTCGCCGAGGACCGATTCAGCTTGAGCTTTCGATCGCTCCGCCGCTGCGACAGTCTCTTCGGAGAGCTTTTCAAGGGCCCTTTGGTGACCCTCTGCGCGAGCCGCTTCAGCTTCGGAGTAGCTGGTTTGATAGGCGTTGATTGCCTGGTCGAGGCGCTGGCTCTGCGTCGCGACGGTAGCGCTCATCGCATCCACCTCTGACCTAAGAGAGGAAACCTCAACTTCGGCCGCCTCAACTTTCTCCTTGGCTGCTTCGAGCAAGCCAGAGAAGTCGGCTTGCAATCCAGCGGATTGACTCTCAATCTCGCGCCGAAGCGACGCCACCTCTTCCCTGAGAACATCAAGCGCCGTCTGCGCGCCAGAGACAAACTCGTTCGCGGCCGCGCGAGTCCCGCGGGCATACCTATCTTTGGAGGGAGGCCATCCGCGAATCGCATCAAACGCCCCATCCAAATACGGGCCTGCCGCGTTAGTCAACGGATTCGAACCGCCACCACTACTCCACCCGAGAACGTTCGACTGAATGTTGACCAGGCTTTGATGAAGGTTCCCCAGAGCTGTACCCGTGACCACAAGAGCAGGCTCATTTGCCATCTCGGATATGTATGAAAGTCCGCTCTTCAGCCGATCAAAATAATCACGCTCGTCGAGCGTCACCCTACTCTCGCTAGAGTTCAGGAGGGTGATCAGGTCGGCAGCAACCGACCACGCCGGATGCTCCTTGTACTGATTTTCCCAGCGTTCGAGCCCCATGCTCTACCCCCACAGCCGTAGCGGGCCAGCACCCGAATCCAAGCGACCCACTAGGCGCTCCACAAGCCCGGTCTCACTGGGGTCGAATTTTAGCCACATCAGCAGGGTTGGGGGAAGGAAAGTGCGCATCAAGGCCGGCCTGCCGGAGAGGCCGAGCAGCACTACAGCGACACCGGTCCGACAGCAAGCATCGGCCTGTAGGGATGAGACTCTCTGGCATGCCGCCTGCTCCTGCTTGAGGAGCGCGTGAGTCATCGCTCACAAGCGCCCTCACTTGGCGTCCTAGCAGGTCAAGTGCCGTCTCGGCACGACACTGGCGTGCCCTCCGGAGCCGTGTGCGCAGGTTCGAATCCTGCCGGGGGCACTTCGCAGGAAGTGCCCAAAGACCCCGCCATCAGCGGCAACGCTGAGACGGGGTCTTCGCGTTTCTGCGGTCATGTGCCGGGCCGGGACGTGGTGTTGGGGCCCGGTGGTGGGGGCCGGGCCGGGGTCAGGCGGTTCGCCAGGTGTGGCGGTGCCGGGCCACCGCGTAGATGCGTGCCACCTGTTGGGCGTCCAGGACTCCGTCGTCGTGGGCGAGGGCCGCGAGGCTGCGGTCGTCGTAGACCCGGACCCCCTGCTGGAGGGAGGCGCGTTCGAGCGCCGCCGGTCGTACGAAGACGAGCAGCGGGGTCACGGTGACCGGGAAGCCGCAGTGGGCGGACAGGGTCCCGGCCGCGCGTTCGGACTCCCGCCGGGCCTTCCGCGGGATCGGGTGCCCCTGGCCGTGGTCGACCTTCACGACGTCGTCGCCGACCCAGATCCGGCGTCCGCGGAAGTTCTTCGTGTTCAGGGTGAACACCCCGCCCGGCCCGATCAGCAGGTGGTCGATGTCGTGCCGGGGAGGCAGCGGGACCGAGTGCAGCACCTGCCATCCGTGGCCGAGGAAGCGCCGCAGCTCCTTGCCGACCTTCCGCTCGCCCTCCAGGCCCTTGCGCCAGCTGTCCCACTCGGAGGGACGCCGGAGCACCGCGTCGAGCAGCCGGCGGGCCGGGCCGGGGCCCTCCGCGTCCAGCTTCTCCTTGAGTGACGCACCGGGCCGGTTGCGGGCCAGGTCGTCCGCGTCCGTCAAGGGCGGCAGGGACGGACGAGGGGGCTCCGCGGTCGTCCCTCGCGGCACGTAGCGCGCCAGCGCCTTCAGGACCTCCGCCCGCGACTCCGGCCGGAGCAGCTCCAGGTGGCCGGTGACCTGGTCGAACCAGGCCACCGGACTGCCGCCGGCGTCGTTGACGTACAGCCGGTCCCGCCCGTGCTTCTTCCACGCCTTGACCGTCAGATCCCCCACGGACCCCCCTCAGCCGCATCCGTCCCCACCGCACATGGCAGCAGGCGGCACGGCCGCGCACAAGACGGCCCCGCGGGGTATCCGGGATTCCGGGCCGCGTCAAGACACGGGGTCGCGGGCCATGACGCCGGGACGGTGCCGGGGCCTACTGGTGGTGGGGACGGGAGGGGCCGGAGGGCCTACCCGATCGTTCGTTCCGAGTGGAGGAGGATTCCCATGGCCCAGCCGTTCTGGACCCGTCGTCTCTTCGTGTTCGCCGCCTCGACCGTCGTGGCCGTGGGGGGTGCCCTGCTGAACGTCGCCGCGCTCGCCGCCGTCCACGGGACCCCGCACCTGACCGCCGCCGGGCAGCAGTGGGAGTGCTTCGCCGCGCCGTGCGATCCGCCGGACGGGCAGGGGGGCGGGGACGGGCCTCCCGTGAACGTTCCCCCCGGGCACCGGTGGCAGTGCGTCACCGCTCCCTGCGGGCCGCCCGCAGGGCCCGGGTCCGGGAAGGGCGGAGGGACGCACGGTGTTCCCCCGCACCACGTGTGGGAGTGCTTCGCCGCGCCCTGCAACCCGCCGGACGACCGTTTCCCTCCCCCGAACCCGGCACCGGTGGGGACGCCGGCCCAGGGGGGCGTCCCGGCCTGAGCCCGCTGCGCGGCCCGTCGGTTCTCCGGCGGGCCGTTTCGGCTAGCCGGCGTCGGGCCACTCCTGCGCGGGGTCCGCCGCGCGCCGTGCGCGGCGGCCGTTCTCGGTGCGCAGGGTCGTCAGCCACGGCCAGAGGTCCGGGAGGGGCTGGGCCGAGCAGGCGAGGCGGTGTTCGACGCGGCAGCGCTGGGTCGGGACCGGTGGGCTGACGCCGTAGACCGTGACCCGGCCGTCGGAGCGGGTGATCCAGCGGTGTTGCGGTGGCACGACGTGGGCCGGAGGAGCCATGTCCGGCTCCAGCAGCACCCAGTCGTGCTCGTCCGTCGCCACCCGGTCCACCGGCAGGCCGCAGTGCGGACAGTGCGGCTGCCCGGCTCGCAGCCGGGGCGGTTCGTCCTGGTAGTCCCCCATACCGTGAGGGTCGACAGTGCGGCGGGTTGTGCAAAGGGCGCGAACCGGCCAGGACGGGTGGGGCGGACGGGTACGGGTGAGGCGGGAGGCGACACATGGGGCGACGTCTGACCCGTGTGGCCCACGGCCTGCGGCCGGTAGGGGCGGGGGACGGTCGCGGACGGGGCTGGAGGGGCCGGCGCGGGGGCAGGTGTTCCGGTGGTCCGTACGAGGGGGTGGGGCAGGGTCTGTGTGTTCGGGGGGTGGTGGGGGGAGCGGGGGTGCGTAGGGTGGATTTGAGGCCGCTTCGCGCCGTTGACCTGGTGCTTTGCGGTGTGATGGCGCATAGAGGATGGGGCGACGGGATGCGTGAGCTGGCGGAGACGGCGCGGCAGTGGGCTGCCGAGGGGCGGGTGGCGTTCCTGGCGCGGCCGGTGACCGAGCAGGGGTTCGGGCCGCGGGATCCCGCCGGGGCCGTGCTCGTGGACGCGCGGGGCGAGTGCGTGGGGGCCCTGTACCGCGGCGTGTTCGACGCCGAGCTCGTCGCCGAGGCGGGGGTCGTGGGGGCCGGCGGCGGTGCGCGGGTGTGCGAGGTGTCGGTCGGGGCCGGTGAGGCCACCGCGGCGAAGCTGACCTGTGGCGGGCAGGCCGAGGTGCTGTTGCAGCCGCTGTCCGCGATCCCCTCCGAGTGGTGGGAGCTGCTCGGGACGGGGGCCGGGGTGGCGCTGGTGACCCGGCTCAGCGAGGGGGCGGACGCCGCCGTGAGCGAGGTCGTACGGGCGGGGGACGTGCCGTCCGACGACGCCGGGCGGCGGGCCGGGGAGCTGCTCGGGACCCGTCGGCCGGGGCGGGACGCGCTGTACGGGGGGTCCGGGCTGGTGCTCGTGGAGGCGTACCCGTCGGCCCCGCACCTGGTGATCGGCGGCGGTGGGGAGCTGGCCGGGGTGATCGGGGCGCAGGCCGCGCTGCTCGGGTGGGAGTCGGTGGTGGTCGAGGACGCCGGCGAGGCGGAGAAGGTGCTCGGCCGGCACCGGGACGCCGCCTGCCTGGTGCTGCTCAGCCACGAGCCGGGCTTCGACGTGCCGACGCTGCGCCACGCCCTGGCCCTCGGGATCCCGTACGTGGGGGCGCTGGGGTCGCGGCGGACCACGGCGCGGCGCCGGGAGGGGCTGGTGGCGGCGGGCGTGGGCGAGGCCGAGCTGGCGCGGGTGCACGGGCCGATCGGGCTCGACCTGGGGGCGAAGACCCCGGCCGAGACGGCCCTGGCGATCTGCGCGGAGATCCTCGGGGTGCTCGGGGGGCGGGACGCCCGGGGGCTGCGGGATTCCGACGGGCCGCTCAGGTAGGAGCGGCCTGCGGCCGGTGGGGGCGCGTTCTCGATTCGTTGGGCCGGGAGCGTGAAAAAGGTCTGAAAAAGGGAAAATAGGACTCATGGACATGATCCTGAGCGTGGACGCGACCCTCACCCACAGCGCATGGTTCTTCATCGTCGGCATCGCCATCGCCGGGTTCCTGCTCGCCGGATTCAAGCTGGGACAGATGGTGCGGGCCAAGGAGCCGCCGCCGCCCACCCCCGAGAGCCAGCCGCACCTGCCGGACGGCGGCGCCGTGCACGAGGTCCGGGAGGAGCGGGACTCCGTCGAGATCCCCGAGGGCGGGCTGAGGCCGCACGAGATGCAGGGGTACGGGAACTTCGGTTCCACCACCTCCGTGCACCCGGACGAGGTACGGGCCGAACGGGAGTCCGGGTACAAGCAGGTGACCGGGCCCGGTCCGCACCCGCAGCCCGGGGCTCCGCCCAACGCGGGGCGTGGCGCACACGCGTAGCCGGATCCGACGAAGGGGGACGCACACCTGCCTCTGGCCCGCGCCCTCCGCGCGGGTCAGAGGTCCGTCCGGAGGCGGAGCACCTGCGGCGGGGGGTGGCGGGCCGAGGTGTGGCGGACCTCGGCCGTGAGGGGCGGGTCCAGGGAGGTG
Organism: Streptomyces sp. NPDC093801; assembly: GCF_040701585.1. Taxonomy (NCBI): domain Bacteria; kingdom Bacillati; phylum Actinomycetota; class Actinomycetes; order Kitasatosporales; family Streptomycetaceae; genus Streptomyces; species Streptomyces sp. NPDC093801. Next base: position 230,614 of record NZ_JBFBDP010000012.1, read on the forward strand.
TAGGGGGTTTCGCCCACGCCGATCGCCGTGGCCACCGCGCCGCCGGCGGGCGCGGGGGCCGGGGGGCGGTCGCGCAGGGCCGCCGCGAGGTCCGTGCGCAGCGCGGGCGGGAGGGGGCTCGACACCAGGGGGGTCTCCTCGTCCTCCCCCGGGAGGACGAGGACCAGGGCCAGCGGGCGGCGCGCGGTGCCGGTGTAGCCGATCACCGCCGCGTCCCGGACGTTCGTGTGGCGCAGCTTGCGCCAGGCGCGGCGGCCGGACGGGTAGGGCTGGTCCAGGCGTTTGACTACCAGCCCCTCGATGCCGCTCGCGGGCAGGGTGGCGTACCAGGTCTCGGCCAGTTCCGGGTCGGTCGTCATGGGCACCGGCTGGAGCGGCGGCCCGAGCGGGGCGAGCAGGTCGACCAGGAGGGCGCGGCGGCGTTCGTAGGGGTGGGCGCGTACGTCGAGACCGGCCAGCTCCAGGACGTCGAAGGCGGCGTACGAGGCCGGAAGGGTGCGGGCCAGGGCGGCCGCGCGGGCCGGGGTGGCCGCCGCGCGGCGCTGGACCAGGGCGAAGTCCGTCCGGCCGGCGTGCCAGACGACCACCTCCCCGTCCAGGACGGTCCCGGCCGGCAGCTGCCGCGCGGCGGCGGCGAGGTCGGGGAAGGCGGTGGTGACGGTGCGGCCGGAGCGGGCCTGGAGGACGACTCCCCCGGCCTCGCGGCGGATGACCATGCGGTGGCCGTCGAACTTCGGCTCGTAGGCCAGGCCCGGGCCGCGCGGGAGGGTGCGCACGGAGGCCGCCAGGGCCACCCGGACCGGCGCCGTCACCGTGGCTTCCCGGGCAGCGCGCCCGCCCGGGCGGGGTCCAGCAGGGGGGCCAGGAGGTCGCCGTCGCGTTCGAGGCGCGGCGGTACGTCGTCGGCGAGGAACACCAGGTCGGAGGGGTCTCGGCAGGCCTCGACCTCCGCCCAGGAGACGGGGGCGGAGGCGGTCGGCAGGGCTCGCGCGCGCAGGGTGTAGGGGGCGGCGGTGGTCTTGGCGGCGGCGTTCTGGCTGTGGTCGACGAAGACCTTGCCGGGGCGCAGCGCCTTGGCCATGCGGTGCACGACCCCGCCGGGGAGGGCGGCCTCGGCCTCCTGGGCGAGCCGCTTGGCGTACGCGGACACCTGCGCGGACGGGGTCGGCTCCACCGGGACGGACAGGTGCAGGCCCTTGGAGCCGGAGGTCTTGGCGTACGCGTGCAGCCCGTCGGCGGCGAGGCGGTCGCGCAGCCAGAGGGCGACGGCGCAGCATTCGACGACGGTCGCGGGCGCACCGGGGTCCAGGTCGAAGACGAGCCGGTCGGCGACGCCCGGGGTGGCGGCGGGCCACTGGTGGACGTGGAACTCGACGACCAGGTTGGCGGCCCAGACGAGGGCCGGCAGATCGGACACGAGCACCTGTTCGGCCCCGGGGTCGTCCGAGCGGGGCACGGGGGCGGTCTTCACCCATGCGGGGGTGCCGGGCGGCGGGTTCTTGGTGAAGAACAGCTGCCCGTCCGGGCCGTCCGGATAGCGCAGGAAGGAGACCGGGCGGTCGTGGACGTGCGGGAGGAGGGCGGGCGCGACGGTGGCGTAGTAGTGCAGCACCTCGCCCTTGGTGAAGCCGGTCCGCGGGTACAGGACCTTGTCCAGGTTGCTGAGCGCGATGCGACGCCCCTCCACCGACGTGATCGGCGTCATACGATGAGATTGCCACGAATCAGGAGGAACCGTGCGATCCATTTGGAACGGGGCGATCTCCTTCGGCCTGGTCAGCATCCCGATCAAGCTCGTGAACGCCACCGAGAGCCACTCCATCTCCTTCCGCCAGATCCACGTGACGGACGGCGGGCGCGTCCGCTACCGCAAGGTGTGCGAGCTGGACGGGGAGGAGGTCTCGTCGGACGAGATCGGGAAGGGGTACGAGGAGGCGGACGGGTCGATCGTGCCGATCACGGACGAGGACCTGGCGCGACTGCCGATCGCCACGACGAAGACGATCGAGATCGTCTCCTTCGTGCCGGCCGATCAGATCGATCCGTTGCAGATGGACTCCGCCTACTACCTGGCGGCGAACGGGGCCACCGCGGCGAAGCCGTACACGCTGCTGCGGGAGGCGCTGAAGCGGAGCCGGAAGGTGGCCATCGCCAAGTTCGCGCTGAGGGGGCGGGAGCGGCTGGGGATGCTGCGCGTCGTCGACGACGTCATCGCCATGCACGGGCTGCTGTGGCCCGACGAGATCCGGGCGCCGGAGGGGGTGGCGCCGGAGGCGTCGGTCTCGGTGCGGGACGCCGAGCTGGACCTGGCGGACGCGCTGATGGCGACGCTGGGGGAGGTCGAGATCTCCTCGCTGCACGACGAGTACCAGGAGGCCGTCGAGACGATGATCGCGGCCAAGGCCGGGGGCGCGTTCGAGCCGTCGGAGGCGGTGGTCGAGCCGTCCGGCGGGCAGGTGATCGACCTGATGGCGGCGCTGGAGAGCAGCGTGCGGGCCGCCCGGGCCTCGCGGGGCGGGGGCTCGGGGGACGGTGACGGGGAGGCCGAGGTGACGCCCCTCCGCCGGAAGGCGGCCCCGGCGGCCGCCTCCACGCCGAAGGCGGTGGGCGGGAAGAAGTCGACCGCGGCCGGGGCCCGCAAGAGCGCCGGGGCCGCGAAGAAGACCGCGGCGAAGTCGACTTCGAAGGCGACGGCCGGCAAGTCGGGTGCGGGGCGGGCGGCTTCCGGCACCAGGTCCACGGCCACGAAGTCCACGGCCACCAAGTCCGCGTCCCGGAAGTCCGCGACCGCGAAGTCCACGGCTGCCGCGCGGAAGAGTGCCGCGGGGGCGGGGGCCGGCACGGGGACGGGAGCGGCGAAGAAGGCCGCCCCGCGGAAGCGGAGTTCGGCCTGACCGGGTGAGGGCGGGGGCGGGGCCGGGGCCGCCGCCGTGCCGTTCCCGGCCCGCCGCGGACGGGAGGGCGGGGCCGCCGCCGTGCCGCTCCCGGCCCGCCGCGGACGGGAGGGCGGGCCAGGGGCTGTCGTCGAAGTCCCGCAGCCGCCCGGAGGGCGGCCCGGCGGCGCCATGGGGGTCCCCTGCTCGCGCGAAGCCGAGAGCGCGTGCCGGGCGTCGCGGGGCAGGCGGGACGTCGCCGACAGACCCTAGGGCTCGGGGGTCCAGGTCGTCCTGGTGCGGGCCAGGGTGAACAGGGCTTCCACGTCCGGTGGTTTGAGGGTCGGGGGGATCGCTCGGAGGGTCGTCGTCAGGGTGGGGGGCTGGAGGACCAGGACGTCCCGGAGGGTGGGGGCCACGTCCACCCGGGAGGCGTCCGTGAGGGTCAGGGCCGGGGTGACCGTCGACGCCAGGGCGCGGGCGGCGCGGGCGGCCGCGCGGCGGATCCAGCGCGGGTCCGGGCCGGGGTCCGCGCGGCCCACCGTCAGCAGGAGGTCACCCACCTGGGCGCGCTGGCGGCGGCCCGGGACCGTGCGGAGGGCGAAGACGCCCGGCGGGCCGATGAGCAGGTGGTCCAGGAGTCCGAGGCCCGGCAGGGGGACGTCGTGGACGGCCCGCCAGTCGGTGGCTTCGAGGAGGTCGAGTTCGGCGCCCGTCCGCTGGAGCGCCAGGAGTCGACGGCGCATGCGGTGCCGGGTCCGGCTGCCGCCCGGTGCGCCGTGGGCCAGTTCGCCGAGCAGCGTCTCGCCGGGGCGGTTCGGGGCCAGGTCGCGGTCCGGCGGGAGGTACAGGCGGCGGAGTTCGGCCGGGGTGGGGACGGGGGGCGGGCCGATGGTCCAGTCCCCGCTCAAGTAGGGGCGCAGCGCGGCCAGTACGGCGTCGCACCGGTCGTCCGACAGGATGCTGATCCGCTTGGCCAGGCGGTCGTACCAGGCCACCGTCCGGCCGTCGGGCAGGCTGACGTAGAGCCGGCCGCGGCCGGGCCGGCCGCTCGGAAGGACCTTGAGTCCGTGCACCGTCCTCACCCCCGCGTCCATGGGAGCAGGAGCCGCCGCCCTCGGCAATCCCCCGGACATGTAACAGCTCCGTCGGCTCGCTGCTGCCTTCCTGTTACAAGGCCAGCGCCCTACCGCAACAGCCCGCGCCTACGTTGGTGCCACACCGCCGGCACCGACCGCACCGAGGGACTCCCGTGAACACCGCCAGCCGCCGCACCATCGTTCGCGCCACCGCCGTGACCGCATGCGCCGCGGGCCTGCTGGCGCTGCCCACCGCCGCCGCGCTCGCCGACGGGGTTCCGGCCGCGTCCGCCGCCGGCGCGCCGCGGACCCTGGTCAGCAGCCTCGCGCTCGCGGACGGCCGCTCGACCGCGAAGGTGTACCGGCTCGCGAAGGACGCGTACCAGGCGGAGATCCTCCGCTCGGGCGCCACGGTGGCGACGCTGACCAGCCGTGACGGGACCACCGGCGTGGGCGGGGCCGGCGAGCTGCACGCCGCGCTGCGGCCGGACGGGCGGCTCTCCTCCTGGGTCGGCGAGACCCTGGCGCAGAACGGCTCGCACACGGTGGCCGGAGACGGACACAAGACGGCGACCCGCCGGGGCGCCGGCCGCGTGGTGCCGGCCGCCGCCGAGACCCACCGCATCGCCGGCACCGCCGAGGCGCTGCGGCTGAACACCCTGGCCGACGGTCAGGGCGGCGGGGTGCTGCTGCTCGCGGCGGGCGGCGGGATCGCGGCCGTGGGCGCGGCCGGGCTGGGCTTCGCGATGCTGCGCCGGGGCCGTACGGACGGCTGACCCCCGGGGCGGGGGACGGCTCCCGCCGGTGACCGAAAATCCTAAAACGGGCTTATCTCCGCATAAAGTGGTCGGGACGACGTCCCCGACGACTGCCTGATCCACCCCCGGAGAGGAGGGCCCGCGCCGTGCGCATGCCGTGCTCCCGTGCGCGAGCACGTCCACGTCCGGGTTCGGGTTCGGGTGCGCGTCCACGTGCGGGTGCGGGTGCCGGACTGGTCGTCCTGCTGGCCCTGCTGCCGTCGGCCGCCGGGTGCGGGAACACGGGCGGGCTCGTCTCCGCGGGGCCGACCCCGACCGTGAGCGGGCCCGTCGACCTGTGGCCGGAGCGCAAGGGCGCGGAGGTACCGCCCGCCGATCCCGGGGGCGCACCGCCGCAGTACGTGCCGGGCCTGCCGCCGGTCACCGGTCAGGACGTGCACTCCGTCGACCCGGTGGCCCTGGTGCAGGCCGAGCTGCGCGCCCGCCCCGACATCTCGGTCGGGCCGGACGGGATGCCTCCGGAGACCGCCGCGGCGATCCGCGCGTGCGGGCGGGAGGGGCGGGCTCCGGGGGCGTGTCCCGTACTGGCGCCGTACTACCGGGACCTGACCGGGAACGGCAAGGACGAGGTGGTGGTCGGGATCGAGTTCCCCGACAGGATGATGTCCGTACGGGTGTACACGGCCGATCCGGACGGCCGGCTCGACCGGATCATGGCGACGACCCAGACCGTGATCGGCGTGGAGCTGGCCGGGCGGGACGTGGTCCTGCGGGTGCCGAGCGGCAACCCCGGGTACGAGCTGATCACCGCCTGGTCCTGGGACGCGAAGCAGCGGACGATGCTGCCCGCTCGGGAGCAGATCGTACGGGTGCCGGCGGGGGCCACGGGGGCGGCCGGGCCCGCCGCGAGCCCTTCCGCGGGTGCGCCGTGAGGCGGCTGCTGCCGGCCTGGACGGCGACGCTGACCTGGAAGTCGGCCTGCTTCATCGTGGTGATGTGCTGCTCGCTGGCGGTGGTGCTGGGCGTGCTCGTGCACGTCCAGGTGACCCGGCAGACCGTCGCCACGGCCCGGGACAAGGCCCTGGGCAAGCTGCACGACGCCTCGCTCGCCTACGAGGCCGGCGAGACCCTGCCGCCCGAGTCGGGCATCGACCCGCAGGGGCTGCCGGGGCCGCTGCGGGCGCTGGCGGTGAGCGGGCAGCGCGGGACGGTCGTGGCCGAGGACCGGCAGGGGCGGCCGGTGATGTGGGCGGCGGCCCCGGCCGACGGGCGGGCGCTGGCCGCGTCCGTCGACTACGGGCAGAGCGCGCGGACGATCACGGGGCTGGACAACGCGATCATCGGGTCCTCGGTGCTGGCCCTCGGCGGGACGCTGCTGGTGGGGGCCTTCGCGGTGACGCGGGTGACGCGGCGGCTGCACCAGACGGCGACGGTCGCGCGGCGCATCACCCGGGGCGACCTGGACGCACGGGTCGGCGACCCGCGCGCGGAGGATCCCTCGCGGCACCCGGACGAGGTCTCGACGGTGGCGGGGGCGCTGGACGGGATGGCGGGGTCCCTCCAGCGGAAGCTGCTGAGCGAGCAGCGGTTCACCGCCGACGTGGCACACGAGCTGCGCACGCCGCTGACCGGTCTGCAGGCGGCGTCGGAGCTGCTTCCGGAGGGGCGGCCGACGGAGCTGGTGCGGGAGCGGGTGCGCACGATGCGGCAGCTGACCGAGGACCTGCTGGAGATCTCGCGGCTGGACTCGGGGAGCGAGCGGGTGGAGACCGATCTGCACCAGCTGGCCCGCCTGGCGCGGAGGGTGGTGCGGGCGTCGGGGACGGACACCGAGGTGGTCGTCGTCCGGGACGCGCACGTGGAGACGGACCGGCGGCGGCTGGAGCGGGTTCTGGGGAACCTGGTCGCGAACGCCCACAAGCACGGGCGGGGGCCGGTGGTGGTGACGGTGAACGGCCCGGTGGTGACCGTACGGGACCACGGGGACGGGTACCCGCAGTACCTGCTGGACGGGGGGCCGCAGCGGTTCCGGAGCGGGGGCAGGGGGCACGGACTCGGGCTGACCATCGCGGCGGGCCAGGCGGAGGCGATCGGCGCCCGGCTGGACTTCCGCGCGGCGGCGGGCGGCGGGGCCCTGGCGGTGCTGACGCTGCCGGCGGCGCCGGTGTAGCGGGGTGCCGCCCGCACCCCCGCCGACGGCCGGGGGGCGGGGGCGGCGGGGCCGCCCCCGGCGGCGGTCAGGTCTCGCGCCGCGGGGACTTCGTCCACGGCCAGCGGAGCCTCGGCTTCTCGCCCGTCGGGCAGAACGCGTACTTCCACCCCTTCTGGAGCCCCAGCCGCTTCGTGTACCCCGAAGGCACCCGCTCGTACAGCAGGACCGTCGGCGGTCCGCCGTCCGCCGCCGGGACGGGGATCTCGTACCACTTCGGCGGGTGTCCCGTCGGGCCGAGGAGGACCGGGAGGACCCGGCCGTCCATCGGGCCGCCCTCGAAGGGGGTCGGTTCGCTTCTCACCCCACCAGTGTCACAGCAGGTGGGCCGCGTCGGAGACCACGGGGATCACACGCCGCGCCAGGAGGCCCGCCGGGCCGTCCGCGCGTTCCAGGGCGAGGGCCGCGCGGGCGGCGGAGGCCGTTTCGGGGTCGGTGGCGGCGGTGGCCGTCAGGAGGGCGATGAACTGGTCCACCAGCCAGTCGCGGAGGGTGGCGGCCTCCGGCTGCTTGCCCTCGTCCAGCCAGATCAGGGAGGCCGCCTCGACCGCCGTGATCCAGGTGCGGACCATCATCCGCAGCCGCGGCCCGGGCCCCGGGGCGGGGAGCTCCAGGTGCAGGAGGATCTGTTCGGCGGCCGCGCGGCGGATGCCGTCCACCGTGGCGGTGGTGCGGGAGGTCTCCACGACGCTGCCGCTCTGGAGGAGGGCGGCGAAGCCGGCGTCGTGTTCGTCGACGAAGGCCAGGTAGCGGTCGAGGACCCGGGAGAGCCGGGCGGTGAGCGGCCCGGCCTGGGGCTCGGCGAAGCAGAGTTCGAGGACGTCGGCCGCCGAGCGCAGCGCGGCCTCGTACAGCTGTTGCTTGCCGCCGGGGAAGTAGCGGTAGACCAGCGGTCGCGAGACCCCCGCGGCCTCCGCGACGTCGTCGAGGGAGATCTCCTCCGGGGCCCGGTGCGCGAACAGCGACAGGGCCGCGTCGAGGAGTTGGGCTCGCCGCTCCTCGACGCTCAGTCTGCGGTAGGCGCGTACGGTCATGTCCGCAGCGTAGACGTACGGTGCGGCGCGCGGGGGCTTACGGGAGGAGGCCGGAGCTCTTCCAGAGGCGGCGGCCGGCGCCGCGCAGGACGCCGATGTCGTCGAGGAAGTCGGTGAGCCGCTTGGCTCCGCTCTGCATGACCTCGCGGCGGTGGCCGCTGGCCTTGACCTGGGCCACGGCCTCGCGCCGGTCGAGGCCGACGTTGTCGTAGACGGCCGGGTTCACGAAGGCGAGGGAGAAGACGCGGGCCGCCTCGCCGCAGCTGAGCCGGGTGAGCTCGCGCTCCCAGCGCGGGGCGGTCAGCATCTGGCGGCGCAGCTCCTCGCGGGCGTAGCGGACGTGCCGGGCCTCCTCGATGACGTGGATGCGGGTCACTCCGCGCACGAGGGGCTGGACGCGCTCGTCCGGGAAGGTCAGGCGCTGCATCCAGTCGAGGATCTCCTCGCCGAGGAGGGTGCAGGCGAAGGAGCCGGGGGTGGTGGAGACCGTCTTCAGGATCCGGGCGAGGTTGTGGTTGGCGCGGGAGACCGGGTAGGCGGGGGCGCCGCCCGTCCGGATCATGCGGGCGAACATCATCGAGTGGCGGCACTCGTCGGCGATCTCGGTGAGCGCGTAGCGGACGTGGTTGCTGGTCAGCGACTTGTCGTAGATGTGCCGGACCAGCAGCTGCATGAGGATGATCTCGAACCAGATGCCGAGCGAGGCGAGGGCGGCCGCTTCGTGGCGGGAGAGTTCGATGCGCTGCTCCTCCCCCATCTTCTTCCACATCGGGGTGTCGTAGAGGGAGAGCAGCTCGGGCGGCCAGTAGTACTTGCCGTCGACGGGCGGGGCCTCCCAGTCGAGCTCCTCGTCGGGGTCGAAGGAGTGCTTCGCGGAGGATTCGAGCAGGCGCTCGGCGATCTGCTCGCGGTCCTTGAGGAGGCCGAGGGCGTCCCTCAGCGCGGCTCGCTCCGTCACGGTCGTCATGGCTTCGGGCCCCTCGGCGGTCGGGTTACCAGCGGTCACGTCTTATAAGACTGCTTGTCAGCAAGGTCGTCAATCCCTCGCGCACGACTTGTTGACCCCGTGTCTACCAACGTGTGACGCTGCCAACTGTCCGCTCCTGTACGGCAGTACGGCAGTACGTGAGACGAGGAGGCATCAGTGTCGACGCACGAGCTCTACACCACGGCCCCGGGCGAGGGCGTCTGGCAGGTGCCCGCCGGCGGCTCGGCCCGCTTCAGCTGGGAGTACGACGAGGGCCGCGAACGCCTCCTCGCGCTCTACCAGAAGGGCAAGGACAAGCAGTGGGACGGCGCCAAGCGCATCGACTGGGACATCGAGGTCGACCCGCACGACCCGCTGGGCACCCCCGACGAGATGCTGACCCTGTACGGGACGCGGCACTGGGCCAAGCTGACCGAGAAGGACAAGGGGGAGCTGCGCCGGCACTACAGCGCCTGGAACTTCAGCCAGTTCCTGCACGGCGAGCAGGGCGCGATGGTGTGCGCGGCGCGCATCGTGGAGTCCGTGCCGGACCTGGACGCCAAGTTCTACTCCGCCACCCAGACCATGGACGAGGCCCGGCACGCCGAGGTCTTCGGGCGCTTCCTGCACGAGAAGGTCGGGATGCTCTACCCGATCAACAACAGCCTCCAGGGACTGCTGGGCGACACCCTGCGCGACTCCCGCTGGGACATGCCGTACCTGGGCATGCAGGTGCTCATCGAGGGGCTGGCGCTGGCCGCGTTCGGCATGATCCGCGACACGACGGACAAGCCGCTGCCCCAGCAGATCCTCGCGTACGTGATGCAGGACGAGGCCCGGCACGTGGCCTTCGGACGGATGGCCCTGCGCGACTACTACCGGCAGCTGACGGACGCCGAGCTGCGCGAGCGCGAGGAGTTCGTCATCGAGGGCTGCCACCTGATGCGCGACCGGCTGCGCGGGGTGGAGGTGCTGGAGAACTTCGGCGTCCCGCGGCGGGAGGCGGAGGAGTTCTCCGAGCAGTCGGAGTTCCTCCACCTGTTCCGCAGGCTGCTCTTCAGCCGGATCGTGCCGTGCGTGAAGGACATCGGGCTGTGGGGCGAGCGGCTGCAGCGGGCGTACCTGGACATGGGCGTCTTCGAGATGGGCGACTCCAACCTCGACCTGCTGATGACCCAGGACGAGGAGATCGCCGAGGCCCTCGACCGGAGGCGCTTCGCAGCCGAGGAGCGGGAACGGATGGCGGAGGTGGAGGCGGCCATCGAGGAGGGCGCGGGAGCCTAGGCGGACGAAGGCCGGGGCGGGCGGAGGCCGGGGGCGGAACCCGCGGCGGGCGGAGGCCGGGGGGCGGAACCCGGGGCGGGCGGAGGCCGGGGGCCCGGGGTTTCGGGCCGGTCAGCGGCTCGTCAGGGACGCCTGCATCATCGCGCGGGCGATCGGGGCCGCCGCACCGTTGCCGCTGATGTCGCCGCGGACCGCCGACGCGTCCTCGACCACCACCGCCACCGCGACCGCCGGCACCGGCGCCTCCCCGGCCCTGGCCCAGCCGATGAACCACGCGTAGGGCGTGCCGGCGTTGCCCACGCCGTGCTGGGCCGTGCCCGTCTTGCCGCCGACCCGGGCGCCCGGGATCGCCGCGTTGCGCCCGGTCCCCTCCTCCACCACCTTCACCATCAGCTCCTGCATCCGCAGCGCCGTCGGCGGGCTCATGGCCCGGCCCAGGGTGCGCGGGCCGGACCGCCGGACCAGGCCGCCGCCCCGACGGGTCGTACGGTCCACCAGATAGGGGGTCTCGATCTCGCCGCCGTTGGCCACCGCCGCCGCCACCATCGCCATCTGCAGCGGCGTGGCCCTGGTGTTGAACTGCCCGATCGACGACAGCGCCAGCTGGTCCGGGCTCATGTCGGTGTCGAAGTTCGACCGGGACACCCAGGACGGCACCCGCAGCTCCTCGTCGTTGAACCCGAACCGCTCCGCCGCCTCGACCATGCCCCTGAGGCCCACCCGCACCCCGATCCCGGCCATCACGGTGTTGCACGACCACTGCACGGCCTCCGCCATCGAGGCGTCCTCGCAGCCCGTGCCCGCGTTCGGCAGCAGGGTGCTCGTACCCGGCAGCGGGTACGGGTCCGGGGTGCGGGTGGGGGCGTCCACGTCGGTGACCACGCCCGCGTCCAGGGCCGCGGCCGCCGTCACGATCTTGAAGGTGGAGCCCGGCGGATAGGTCTCGCGCAGCGCCCGGTTGAGCATCGGCCTGGCGGGGTCCTCGTTCAGCCGGCCCCAGGCCGCCTTGACCTTCGTACCGGTACCGGAGAGCAGCCCCGGGTCGTAGGAGGGGCTGCTGACCAGGGCCAGGATCCGGCCGGTCGCCGGTTCCAGCGCCACCGCCGCGCCGCGCTTGCCGCCGAGCCCCCGGTACGCGGCCCGCTGCACGTCCGCGCGCAGGGTGGTCGCGGCGTCGCCGCCGGCGGGGCGGCCGCGCGAGAGGTCGTACCTGAGGGGGAAGGCGGAGAGCCCCGGATCGGTACCGGCCAGGACGGCGTCCTCGGCGCGCTCGGCGAAGCTGGTCCCGTACGTCTGGGAGGAGAAGCCGGTGACGGGCGCGTAGAGCGGGCCGTCGGTGTAGGTCCGCTCGTAGCGCAGGAGCTGGCCGCTGTCGCGGGAGCCGGTGACGGGCCGCCCGTCGACGAGGAGGTTCCCGCGCGGCTGCGCGTAGCGCGCGATGGCGGGGCGCTTGTTGGCCGGGTTGGCACCGTAGGCGGCGGACTCCCAGACCTGCACGCGGGCCACGTTGACGAGGAGGGCGGCGAGGAGGAGCACGCAGAAGTACGCGCACCAGCGGATGTAGCGGATCATCCCGACCCTCCGGCCGCCCCGGCTCCCCTGGGCCCCCAGGGTCCTCCGGCCGGCCCGGTCGGCCAGGGCATCCCGCCGCCGCGGGCGCTGTCGCTGAGCCGGACCAGCAGGGCGACGATGATCCAGTTGGTGACGACGGAGGATCCGCCCTGGGCCAGGAAGGGCATGGCCATGCCGGTGAGCGGGATCAGGCCGGTGACGCCGCCCGCGATGACGAAGACCTGGAGCGCGACGATCGAGGCGAGCCCGGTGGCGAGGAGCCTCCCGAAGGGGTCGCGGAGGGCGAGCCCGGCACTGAAGCCGCGGGAGACGAGGAGCCCGTAGAGGAGCAGCAGGGCCGTCAGGCCGACGAGGCCCAGCTCCTCGCCGGCCGTGGCGAGGACGAAGTCCGATTTGGCGGCGAACCCGATGAGGAAGGACTGGCCGTGGCCGATGCCGGCGCCGAGGAGGCCGCCGGCGGCGAAGGCGAAGAGGGACTGGGCGAGCTGGCCGGGGCCTTCGCCGCGGTCGATGGAGGCGAAAGGATTCATCCAGTCCTGGACGCGGCTGTGGACGTGCGGTTCGAGGGCGCCGACGGCGTACGCGCCGAGCGCGGCGAGGAGCAGCCCGACCGCGATCCAGCCGATCCGGCCGGTGGCGGTGAACAGCATGATCACGAAGAGGCCGAAGAAGAGGAGCGAGGTGCCGAGGTCCCGCTCCAGGACGAGGACGCCCACGCTGAGCAGCCAGATCGTGAGGATCGGCCCGAGGACCCGGCCGGGCAGGAGCCTGAACCTCCAGAAGAGCCGGCGGCCGGTGAGGGCCAGGGCGGTGCGGTTGGCGGCGAGGTAGGCGGCGAAGAAGACGGCCAGCAGGATCTTGGCGAACTCCCCCGGCTGGAAGGACAGTCCGGCGAAGCGGATCCAGATGTGGGCGCCGTTGACGGCCGGGAAGAAGACGGGGACGAGCATCAGCGCGAGGGCGGCGGTGACGGAGAGGTAGGCGTACCGCTGGAGCACCCGGTGGTCGCGCAGCCCGGCGACGACCAGGGCGAACAGCCCCACCCCGAGCCCCGACCAGCGCAGCTGGTCCCCCGCGCCGGCCTCGCCCGGGGTGGCGAGGTCGAGCCGCTCGATGAGCACGAGGCCGAGGCCGTTGAGCAGGACGGCGATGGGGAGGAGGACCGGGTCGGCGTACGGGGCCCGGAGGCGTACCGCGAGGTGCGCGACCAGCGCGGCCACGGCGAGGCCCGCGGCGTAGTGGGTGGTGGGGTGGTGGGTCACGGGGTGGTGGGCGGTGGTCCCCGGGTCCCCGCCGGCGAGGCCCACGTAGGCGTGGCCCAGCGCGGAGATCAGGACGGCTCCGGCGAGGAGCATCAGCTCGATGCCCCGGCGCTTGGGGGTGCGGACGCCGGGGAGAGGGGGCGGAGCGGGCTCGGGCTCCGTCACCTTCGCCGTCAGGGCTGGCGGGGGCATACGGGAAACGTAGCAAGTCAACCACCCCTATGTCCGGTTATGCCATAGTCTGCCGAAGAGTCGTCAGAAACGGTCGGAATCGCCACGAGCAGGAGCCGGAGCCGAGCCTTATGGGACCTGTGGAATTCATCGTCCTCGCCTTCCCGGAGGAACAGCTCCGGGTCCCGGCGGTCGAGGCCGTGATGGGGCTGCGCAAGACCGGGGTGGTGCGCCTGATCGACGGCCTCGTCACGACGAAGACGGCCTCGGGGGAGGTCATGGCGGCGGAGTTCGACGAGTTCGTGGAGCTGCGCGGCCTCCTGGCGGGCCGTGACGTGGCCCGGCTGATCGGCCCGGAGGACGTCCGCGAGGCGGCGGAGCTCCTGGACCGGGGCAGCTGCGCGCTGTTGCTGGTGGTCGAGCACGTCTGGGCGCAGGACGCGGCCGTCGCCGTACGGGCGGCGGGCGGGCGGATCGTGGGCTCGGTCCGGATCCCGGCGGAGCGGGTGGAGGTGGCCTGATGTTCATCCGGCCGGTGAACGTGACGGTGACGGCGGCGACCCGGCCTCCGGGCCACCCCCTGCTGCGGGGCCTGCTGCGGCGGGCGGCGGGGGCGGCGGAGTGGAGCCAGGACGTGGGCGAGGGGGAGGAATCCGCTTCGGGGGCCGGCGGGAGTGCGGATGACTCCCTGGCCGATGCGTTCGCGGAGGACGAGGCCGAGGCCCTGGCGGAGGCTGCGGGGGCTGCCGGGATGGAGGGGCGGGCGGAGGCCGCGGACGAAGCCGACGCGATGGCCCGGCCGAGCCCCTGGCCGACCACCCCGCCCCGGCCACCCCAGCCGGCGCCGTCGGCACACGCAACCCTGGTCCCGGAGCTCAACCAACTGGCCGACCTGGCCCGGGAGGGGCTCCTGACCCCGGAGGAGTTCAGCCGCGCCAAGGCACGGCTGCTGGAGGGGTGAGGCGGGGGTAGCGGCGCCGCGCCCGCCGGGCGGGGTCGGTGGGGGCGGGGTCCCTGCTGGGCGGGACAGGGAGGGCTTGGGGGTTTCCCGTCAGTCCCATCGTCCTTCCGCGTCGTGACGGCCCGTCAAGGGCGCTCCCTCCGGTCGCGTCGCTGCGCGATCGCCTGCGGCGACCCTTGACAGACCGCCCCGCCACGAAAAGCCGAAGACTGCCGGGAAACCCCCGAAGGAACGGGACGGATGTTCCTGGGACATGCGGCCGTATCAGGGATCAGACGAGGTCGTCGGGGGCCGGCAGACCACCCATCCGGGCCCGCAACCCATGCGATCGGGGCCGCCCTCACGCATCAGATCGCTACGCGCTCCTCCCGTCTCAGCGTCCGCAGCCCGTCTCGGGCCGCTCCCCACACCAAAGGACGACGAGAGGGTCCTTCGGGGCCGTCGGCCGCCTCAGATCGCTACGCGCTGCCCTGATGTCGGCGTCCGACCGCCGTCCGGGGCCGCTCCCCACACCAAAGGACGACGAGAAAGTCTTTCGGGGCCGTCGGCCGCCTCAGATCGCTACGCGCTGCCCTGATGTCGGCGTCCGACCGCCGTCCGGGGCCGCTCCCCACACCAAAGGACGACGAA